>NZ_JBNPMZ010000003.1:0-265783 GCF_050314255.1 Sporofaciens sp. SGI.106 | reverse complement strand
ATAAGCAGGGAATCAAATTAAAAACACCATCCAGTTATGGCGGATTGAGAAAGTACAGAACAAACATTCGGTTGTTCTGTACTTTTATTTTATATTCTGATATAATGAGTCATGCGATGATGTGCGCTTGCGGACATCGACATATGACGAATGTCTTCAGTGAGACGTTAGTCGAAATGATATAATGGCAACAGAAAACAAAGACAATAGATTCAAAGGAAAGACTGGATGAATTGATGATGAAAGCTTATTTAACAAGAATATAATAAAATGTTACATATGTGAATGTTTTGATGGTTAAAAGAGGTAACACGGATGGCAAAGAAAAAAAAGAAAGAAATATCTATTATCCGATCTTCAGCAGCGGAGTATCTTACTTTTATTACAGCGACTGGAGAAAGTGATGTAAATGCGATATATTTTGATGAGAATGTTTGGCTTACGCAGAAAATGATGGGGCTTTTATACAATGTAGAACCTCATACGATTAATTATCACCTAAAAAAAATATTTTCGGATGGTGAACTGGAAGAACAGTCAGTTATTCGAAAATTTCGAATAACTGCATCTGATGGAAAAAACTATAACACGAACCATTATAATTTAAAGGCTATAATTGCAGTAGGCAATAAAGTGGATTCGCCGAGAGCTGTACAGTTTCGTAAATGGGCGAATGGTATTATTGAAGAGTTTACGATAAAAGGTTTCACTATGGATGATGAGCGTCTGAAAAATTTTGGTACTGTTTTGACAAAAGATTATTTTGAAGAGCAACTGGAACGAATCAGGGAAATACGTTTGTCAGAAAGAAGATTTTATCAAAAAATCACAGATATTTATGCGACAAGTATTGATTATGATCCGAACGCACAGACGACCAGAGTGTTTTTTGCAAAAGTACAAAATCAGTTACATTGGGCGATTCATGGAGAAACAGCTGCGGAAGTGATTTATCACAGAGCTGATAGCGAGAAAGAACATATGGGATTGAATACCTGGAAGGATGCGCCGAATGGTAAAATTCAAAGATTTGATGTAGTAGTTGCTAAGAATTATTTGACAGCAGAAGAATTAACAGCAATGGCAAGAATTGTGAATGCTTATTTGGATTTGGCGGAGCTTAGAGCAGAAGAACAAATTCCAATGACGATGGAGGATTGGGCAGAACAATTTGAAGGTGTATTGCGTCTGTCAAGAAAAGAGATTCTTACTCATGCCGGAACTATTTCTGCAAAAATGGCAGAACAGCATGCCCTAAGTGAGTTTGAAAAATATAGGATAAAACAGGATCAGCTTTATCAAAGTGATTTTGACAAAGTTTTGATAGGTGATGAGCAGGACGGAATTATTGTTGTTGAAACGCATGAAACTGAATCTTGATTTTGTAAATTATGAAATTACACGAATTTGTGACTGATTTTAATCATAGCAAAACTGAAGAATAAAGCCATGCAATCTCGACACCAAAGGCGTTGAAGAGAGAAACGATAAAGCCTATAAGGGAAGCGTAATGCTTCCCTTATATTTTTAGAAGAAATACTGGCAGTAATACCGGCACTCCCACATCACAGACACTTATAAATAAAAAAATGCAGATAATAGATTCATAGGAGGAACTCATGGATCATTTTGAATTAGTATCAGAATAAGTCCTGACCGGCGACCAGCCGCAGGCGATTGAAAAGTTAGTAAAAGGATTTGAGGAAGGTAACCAGTGCCAGACACTTATCTTGGAAATCCGGGGGGTGCCAATTATAAGGAGCTGAAGCAGGAAAATGAAAACATCATGTTTCCGGGAGCCTTCCGACAGAAAGGGGCAACAAATGGGGAATTACTTAAATAGCAGATCAGCATATACCTTATATAAGAAGGAAGTCATGGGTGTTTGGCGTGTATGATATCTATTATCAGGCTGCAATGAAAAGAAGTAGTGGGTTTTGTATGTGATTTCTGTTATAATATAGGAGATATTTGTTTTGTAAAGCTGAGAACAGATTGATGCGATAGATGATATTAAATTAGAAATTGGGGAAAGGAGAATAAGCACCAAATGGAAGCCAGAAAAAAGAAACTCCCAATCGGAATTGAGAATTTTGAAGAAATTCGGACAAAAGGTTTTTACTATGTGGATAAAACGGGATTGATTAAAGAACTGTTTGAGAACTGGGGCAAGGTAACTCTGTTTACCCGACCGAGAAGATTTGGAAAGTCATTGAATATGAGTATGTTGAAAAGCTTCTTTGAACCGGGAGGCAGGAAAGAGATTTTTGAAGGACTGGCAATTTCAAAAGAGGTTTCTTTATGTGAAGAATATATGGGGAAATTTCCAGTGATTTCAATATCTTTGAAAGCAATCGATGCAGGCTCTTTTGACACGGCGCGAGAATTGGCAGTTCAGATTGTCAATGCAGAAGCCCGGCGCTTCCAGTATCTTTTGGACAGCGAACGTCTTACGTCTTATGATAAAGACGCATATACTACATTGCTGCGGGCAGATATGAGTGAGGCAGTGCTATATGGAAGTTTAAAAGTTTTATCAGAACTTTTGGAAAAGCATTATGAGCGAAAGGTGATTCTTTTGATTGACGAGTATGATGTGCCGTTAGCAAAAGCGTATGATCAGGGATATTATGACCAGATGATCGTATTGATTCGTAATCTGTTTCAGCAGGCATTGAAGACGAATGATAGTCTGGAATTTGCGGTATTGACGGGATGCATGCGTATCTCAAAAGAAAGTATCTTTACCGGATTGAATAATCTGCGGGTTTTATCTGTTGCAGATGTGGAGTTTGATGAATATTTTGGATTTACAGATGAGGAAATAAAAGAACTGTTGGAATATTATAACCTTTCTAAGGGTTATGAGACCATTAAGGAATGGTATGATGGATATCAGTTTGGAAATGTAGAGGTATACTGTCCGTGGGATGTAATATGCCATTGCAGCAAGCTCTGTAAAGATAGCAATGCCCGGCCACAGAATTATTGGTCAAATACCAGTAGTAATGATGCGGTAAAAAAGTTCATTCAGGGAGCAGATATCGGTACAACGAAGAATGAGATTGAACAACTTGTTGCGGGCGGAGTAATACAAAAGGAAATCCATCAGGAATTAACATACAAGGATATGTACAGTTCCATTGATAATATATGGAGCGTCCTCTTTACCACTGGTTATCTTACACTGCGAGGACAGGCAGGTAGGAAAAGATTTTATCTGGCAATTCCAAATTTGGAAATTCGTGAGATTTACACAGAACAGATCATGGAGCTTTTTAAAGAAAACATCAAAAAGAACGGAGATGCTGTAAACGCTTTTTGCGACGCTCTTCAAAATGGAGATGTAGAGAAGGCAGAGAAAGGCTTTTCGAATTATTTACGCAAGACAATCAGTATCCGGGATACGTTTGTGAAAAAGCCAATGAAAGAAAATTTTTATCATGGTATTCTTTTGGGTCTCCTGGGCTATAAGGACACATGGATCATATCGTCCAATGAAGAATCAGGGGATGGCTACAGTGATATTCTTGTGAGAAGTGATGATGAAGAAATTGGTATTGTGATTGAAGTAAAATATGCAGAGGACGGCAGACTGGAGGGAGCCTGTAAGGAAGCTTTGGAGCAGATTGAAAGCAGACGGTATGAGGAAGAACTTCAGGAAGAGGGGATAAGGCATATCCTGAAATATGGAATTGCATGCTACAAGAAACGCTGTAAGGTGTTAATTGCAGATGCCAGATACCGTAAATAGTGCTATACTGTACAAAGAACGGTCACGGAAATCTGTGACCTTCGTTACATACCGTGATGCCTTGTGTTTTCTGGTGTTGCGACGTTTTGAAAAAGTGAATTTGTGACTTCCATTCGTGTAATTGAAAAAGTTCGCCTATAGACCAACGAAAAAAATGAAAATTACACGAATTTTTTTCAGAATTACACGAATTTGATGGTTTATAGTAGTCGAAGTACTTCGTGAAAAGGAGGTTTTTACCATGCCAGAGTTTAAATTATATGCCCCATATCAGCCTACAGGAGACCAGCCACAGGCAATTGCGGAACTGGTCAAAGGATTTAAGGAAGGCAATCAATGCCAGACTTTACTAGGGGTTACGGGTTCAGGTAAGACATTTACCATGGCTAATGTGATTCAGCAGTTGCAGAAGCCGACGCTGGTCATTGCCCATAATAAAACATTAGCTGCTCAGCTTTATGGAGAATTCAAGGAGATGTTCCCTGAGAACGCAGTGGAGTATTTTGTGTCCTACTACGACTACTACCAGCCGGAGGCTTATGTTCCTTCCTCTGATACCTACATTGCGAAGGATTCATCTATTAATGATGAGATTGATAAGCTGAGACATTCTGCAACGGCTGCGCTTTCTGAACGACGGGATGTAATTATCGTAGCCAGTGTGTCCTGCATTTACGGGCTGGGTTCTCCGATTGACTATCAGGAGATGGTGATTTCTCTGCGCCCGGGAATGGAGAAGGACAGAGATGATGTGATCAGAAAGCTGATTGAGATTCAGTATGACCGCAGCGAGATTGATTTCCACAGGGGAACCTTCCGGGTGCGCGGCGATGTGTTGGAAATTATTCCGGCTTACACGGAAAATATTGCATATCGGATAGAATTTTTTGGAGATGAAGTGGACAGAATTACAGAGATTGATATTCTGACGGGAGAGATTAAGAATGAACTCAATCATGTGGCTATTTTCCCGGCGTCCCATTATGTAGTATCCCAGGAGAGTATGAATCGTGCCATCAGCGATATTGAGGTGGAGCTGGAAGAACAGATTAAGTATTTTAAAGGCGAAGATAAGCTTCTGGAGGCTCAGAGAATTTCAGAACGGACAAATTTTGATATTGAAATGCTGAGAGAGACAGGCTTCTGTTCCGGAATTGAAAATTATTCCAGACATCTGACAGGGCTTGCACCGGGACAGCCTCCTCACACGCTGATTGATTATTTCCCGGACGATTTTATTATGATGATTGACGAATCTCACAAGACGGTGCCTCAGATCGGCGGCATGTATCATGGAGACCAGTCAAGAAAGACGACATTGGTGGATTATGGTTTCCGCCTGCCGTCCGCTAAGGACAACAGACCTTTGAGCTTCGAGGAATTTGAGAGTAAAATCAATCAGGTGCTGTTTGTGTCTGCCACACCGGGACCATATGAGGAGCAGAATGAATTGCTTCGGGCTGAGCAGGTGATCCGTCCTACCGGTTTGCTTGATCCGGAGGTGGAGGTACGTCCGGTGGAAGGACAGATAGATGATCTGGTCAGCGAGGTAAATAAAGAGATTGCGGCAAAACACAAGGTTCTGATTACTACACTGACGAAGAGGATGGCGGAAGATCTGACAGATTATATGCGGGAACTGGGCATCCGGGTAAAATATCTTCACTCTGATATCGACACGCTGGAGCGGACGGAAATCGTGAGGGATATGCGTCTGGATGTGTTTGATGTTCTGGTGGGAATTAACCTTTTGCGAGAGGGTCTGGACATCCCGGAAATTACACTGGTTGCAATTCTGGATGCGGATAAAGAGGGATTCTTGCGTTCAGAAACCTCACTGGTGCAGACAATCGGACGTGCTGCGAGAAATGCAGAAGGACATGTTATCATGTATGCGGATAATATGACGGATTCCATGCGCAATGCAATCGATGAGACCAGACGCCGCCGTGAGATACAGATGCGGTATAATGAGGAGCATGGAATCACGCCGAAGACGATACAGAAGTCTGTGCGTGACCTTATCAGCATTTCCAAAAAAGTGGCTGCAGAGGAACTTCGGCTTGAAAAGGATCCGGAATCCATGAATAAGGATGAGCTGGAGAAATTGATCAAGGATATCAGCAAGCAGATGCGTAAGGCGGCAGCGGAACTGAATTTCGAGGCGGCAGCAGAACTGCGGGATAAGATGACGGAGTTGAAAAAACAGCTGCAGGATATGTAAGCTGCAGAAAACAGAAGGAGTACAAAGACAGAGATGGCAGTAAAAAATAAGAATAATATAAAAATACGAGGTGCATGTGAGCACAATTTGAAAAATGTAGACCTGGATATTCCGAGAAATGAACTGGTGGTACTGACCGGTTTGTCCGGTTCGGGAAAATCTTCTCTGGCATTTGATACTATTTACGCAGAAGGGCAGAGAAGATATATGGAATCTCTGTCTTCTTATGCAAGGCAGTTCCTTGGGCAGATGGAGAAGCCAAATGTAGAGAGTATTGAGGGATTGTCTCCGGCAATTTCCATTGATCAGAAATCCACGAATCGCAATCCACGTTCTACGGTGGGAACGGTGACGGAGATATATGATTATCTCCGGTTGTTATATGCGAGGATTGGAATACCCCATTGTCCAAAGTGTGGGAAAGAGATTAAGAAGCAGACAGTCGATCAGATGGTCGATCAGGTCATGGAAATGGAACAGGGAACAAAAATACAGCTTCTTGCTCCGGTCGTTCGGGGAAGAAAAGGAACCCATGCCAAGCTGTTTGAACGGGCAAAGAAGAGTGGCTATGTAAGAGTCCGGGTGGACGGCAACCTGTATGAATTGTCGGAAGAGATTGTATTGGATAAAAACATTAAACATAACATAGAGATTATTGTAGACCGACTTGTAGTGAAACCGGGAATAGAGAAACGTCTGACAGACTCTATTGAAAGTGTCCTTCATCTTGCAGAAGGTCTTCTGGTTGTGGATGTTATTGGGGGAGAGCCCTTAAGATTCAGCCAGAGTTTTTCCTGTCCGGATTGCGGGATCAGTGTGGATGAGATTGAACCCCGAAGCTTTTCATTTAACAATCCATTCGGTGCCTGCCCGGTCTGCTATGGTCTTGGATATAAAATGGAATTTGATGAAGATCTGATGATACCGGATAAGAATCTGAGTATCGATGAAGGTGCAATCGCAGTGATGGGATGGCAGTCCTGCACAGATAAAGGGAGTTATACCAGAGCAATATTAGAAGCGCTTTCGAAAGAATATCATTTCTCTTTGAGTACTCCGTTTAAGGATTATCCAAAGGAAGTTCACGATGTACTCATTCATGGAACCAATGGAAAAGAGGTAAAGGTTCACTACCGTGGGCAGCGGGGAGAAGGAATCTATGATGTGGCATTCGAGGGTCTGATCCGCAATATGGAGCGCAAATACCGCGAAACGTCTTCGGAGACTATTAAGGCAGAATACGAGGAGTTTATGCGCATTACTCCCTGTCATGAATGTGGCGGACAGAGGCTTAAAAAGGAATCTCTGGCTGTGACGGTTGGAGAGAAGAATATTTCTGAGATAACCGGATTTTCTATTACTGTATTAAAAGAATTTCTGAATCAGCTTGCCCTGACGAAGCAGCAGGAAATGATAGGAGGTCAGATTTTGAAGGAGATTAATGCCAGACTTCAGTTCCTTTTGGATGTGGGACTGGACTATCTTACGCTTGCCAGGGCTACAGGCTCTCTGTCAGGCGGTGAGGCGCAGAGAATACGTCTGGCTACTCAGATCGGATCCGGACTTGTGGGTGTTGCATATATTCTGGATGAGCCCAGTATCGGTCTGCATCAGAGAGATAATGATAAACTTCTGAATACCCTGAAGCATCTGCGTGATCTGGGAAATTCTGTAATTGTGGTAGAGCATGACGAAGATACGATGCTTGCTGCAGACTGCGTGGTAGATATCGGTCCGGGAGCAGGGGAGCATGGCGGCGAAGTGGTGGCTCAGGGCACGGCTAAGGAAATCATGAAGAATAAGAAATCCATTACCGGTGCATATCTGAGTGGAAGGATTCAGATTCCGGTTCCGGAAGAGAGAAAGCAGCCCACCGGATGGCTTAAAGTCATAGGAGCCAGTGAAAATAATCTGAAACATATAGATGTAGAATTTCCGCTGGGAGTGATGACCTGTGTGACGGGTGTATCAGGTTCCGGCAAGAGTTCACTGGTAAATGAGATACTTTATAAACGTCTGGCAAGAGAACTGAATCGTGCCAGAACCATCCCGGGCAAACATGATGCCATCGAGGGAATGGAACAATTGGATAAAGTAATCAATATTGATCAGTCACCGATCGGAAGAACGCCCAGATCGAATCCTGCTACTTATACGGGAGTGTTTGACCTGATCCGTGATCTGTTTGCGGCAACTCCGGATGCGAAGGCGAGGGGATATAAGAAAGGACGATTCAGTTTTAATGTCAAGGGTGGAAGATGTGAGGCCTGCAGTGGAGACGGTATCTTGAAAATAGAGATGCATTTCCTGCCGGATGTATATGTTCCTTGTGAGGTTTGCGGAGGAAAGAGATATAACAGAGAAACTTTAGAGGTTCATTATAAAGGAAAAAGTATATATGATGTGTTGAATATGACGGTGGAAGAGGCACTTCATTTCTTCGAACATGTGCCGAGTATCCGTCGGAAGATGGAGACTCTTTATGACGTGGGACTTTCCTATATCCGTCTGGGACAGCCCTCCACGACTTTGTCCGGTGGCGAGGCACAGAGAATTAAGCTGGCTACAGAACTGAGTAAGAGGAGCACCGGTAAGACGGTTTACATTCTGGATGAGCCTACTACGGGACTTCATTTTGCGGATGTGCATAAGCTGACGGAGATCCTGCGAAGACTGGCCTCTGACGGAAATACTGTGATAGTAATTGAACATAACCTGGATGTGATCAAAACGGCAGATTATATTATTGATGTCGGACCGGAAGGTGGTGACCGGGGTGGAACTATTATCGCGAAGGGAACTCCGGAAGAAGTAGCGGCAAATCCGATATCTTATACTGGAAAATATATCGACATGGCACTTAAGAAAGGCGTAAGAAAGAATTAAGAAAATAACTTTCCATTTTTACGGAATGTGATTATAATAATAGTTACACGTAAAAATAATTACGTGTTTGCATATATGTACAAAAGATGATATGCTGAGCAAATAACTTAATGAAAGGGGAAGCTTAAATGTCAGTAGATATTGGAATTGATTTGGGTACGGCCAGCGTTCTCGTATACGTTAAGGGAAAAGGTGTCATCTTAAAGGAGCCATCTGTGGTTGCATATGACAGAGATACGAATGCAATCAAGGCAATTGGCGAAGAAGCAAGACTGATGCTTGGAAGAACACCGGGGAATATTATAGCGGTACGGCCGCTCAGACAGGGTGTGATCTCAGATTATACAGTGACAGAAAAAATGATAAAGTATTTTGTTCAAAAGGCACTGGGCAGGCGTATGTTCACAAAGCCGCGGATCAGTATCTGTGTGCCGAGCGGTGTGACAGAAGTAGAGAAAAAAGCAGTAGAGGAAGCTACTTATGCTGCGGGTGCCAGAGAAGTTCTATTGATAGAGGAGCCTGTTGCAGCGGCAATAGGTGCAGGAATCGATATATCAAAGCCATGTGGAAATATGATTGTTGATATCGGTGGAGGAACGGCAGATATTGCAGTAATCTCTCTGGGGGGAGCTGTGGTAAATACTTCTATTAAACTTGCGGGTGATGATTTTGATGAGGCGATTGTGCGCTATGTGCGCAAGAAGCATAACCTGCTGATCGGAGACCGGACTGCAGAAGACATTAAGATTAAGATTGGAACAACATATCCGCTTGTTGAGGAGGAGAGCATGGAAGTCCGGGGACGGAATCTGATCACCGGTCTGCCAAAGACGGTGACCGTTACTTCTTCTGAGACGGAGGAGGCTCTCAGGGAGACAACAGGACAGATTGTGGAAGCTGTAATCAGTGTTCTTGAGCGTACACCGCCGGAATTGTCGGCGGATATTCTGGACAGAGGAATCATGCTGACGGGAGGAGGTTCCATGCTTCGTGGATTGGAGGAACTGATTGCGGAGAGAACCGGAATTAATACTATAACAGCGGAAGACCCAATGAAGGTAGTTGCTATCGGAACGGGTCAGTATGTAGAATTTATGAGCGGTAAGAAAGAAATATAGAATACTTATGGAAGAAGTCAAGGGATATGTAGATCATATAGTGTATCGCAACGCGGACAATGGATACACAGTATTCAATCTGAATAATGAAGATGGTGAACTGACCTGTGTGGGAACATTCCATTATATAGAAGAGGGAGAACTTCTGAAACTCACCGGTGAATATGTGATGCATGCACTTTATGGGATGCAGCTTTCTGTGTCATCGTCGGAGGTGTGTGAGCCGGAAGATCTCATGTCAATCGAGCGATATCTGGGATCAGGCGCCATTCGGGGCGTCGGAGCGGCGCTGGCAGGCAGGATTGTGCGCAAGTTCCGGGAAGATACTTTTCGTATCATTGAGGAAGAGCCGGAACGTCTGGCAGAAGTAAAGGGAATCAGTGAGCGTAAGGCCAGAGAGATTGCTGAGCAGGTGGAAGAAAAAAAGGATATGCGAAAAGCCATGATCTATCTGCAGAAATATGGTATATCAACCACACTGGCGGCAAAGATTTATCAGCACTATGGTAATAGTATTTATCGTGTGCTGGAAGAAAACCCCTATCAGATGGCGGATGATATTTCCGGAATCGGATTCCGGACGGCAGATGAGATAGCGAAAAAGATCGGCATTCATGCAGATTCTGATTATCGGATCAGAAGTGGTATTTTCTATACCTTATTGCAGAGCACTGCGGAAGGACATGTTTATCTCAGAGAGCAGGTTCTTGCTGCAAGGACAGGAGAACTCCTCGGTGTGGAGATTGCGTGTGTTGAGAAATACCTGATGGATCTGTCTATGGAGCGTAAGATTATCATAAAAGAAGGCGAGGATGGCAGAAGAGTATATGCATCCAATTTCTATTATATGGAGCTTAACATCGCTAAAATGCTGCATGACCTGAATATCCGGTGTGATGTAAGTGAGACGGAGATACTGCATCGCCTTTCTTCTATCGAAAAAAATATGGAGCTTCCGCTGGATGAGATGCAGAGGACGGCTGTTATAGAAGCAGTATGCCATGGTGTACTGATTCTTACGGGAGGTCCCGGTACGGGAAAGACAACAACTATTAATGCTATGATCCGTTACTTTGAAAGCGAGGGACTGGATATATCTCTGGCTGCACCAACCGGCAGGGCTGCGAAACGTATGACAGAGACTACCGGGTGTGAAGCGCAGACGATACACCGTCTGTTGGAGGTAAGCGGTAATCCCGAAGATGAGGAACAGAAAAATGGTTTTATGAGAAACCGGGAAAATCCACTGGAAGCGGATGTCATTATTATTGATGAGATGTCTATGGTGGATCTTCCTCTGATGCATGCACTCCTGTCGGCGGTCTGTGTAGGAACCAGGCTGATACTGGTGGGAGACCGTAATCAGCTTCCGTCCGTGGGACCTGGAAGCGTTCTGAAGGACATTATAGATTCACATTGTTTTTCGGTCGTTATGCTGACGAAAATTTTCCGCCAGGCCGGCGAGAGTGATATTGTTGTCAATGCTCATAAGATCAACCGTGGAGAACCGGTGCTTCTGGATAATAAAAGCAGAGATTTTTTCTTTTTGAAGCGTCAGGATGCCAATACCATTATCAGTGTGGTACTGACCCTTATATTAAAAAAACTTCCCAAATACGTGGGTGCTGATATTTATGATATTCAGGTACTGACTCCTATGAGAAAAGGCCTTCTCGGAGTGGAACGCCTGAATGGAATTCTGCAGGAATATCTGAATCCTCCATCCGCTTCTAAAGCAGAGAAGGAGAATGGGGATCGGAAATTCCGTGTGGGCGATAAGGTCATGCAGATTAAGAATAATTATCAGCTTGAGTGGGAAATCAAAACGAAATACGGGATGACGGTAGATAAAGGATTGGGAATCTTTAATGGAGATATGGGAATTGTTCGGGAAATTAATTCCTATGAAGAAACAATGACGGTGGAATATGATGAACACCGGCTGGTGACTTATCCATTTCAGATGCTGGAAGAACTGGAACTGGCGTACGCGATAACCATACATAAGTCTCAGGGCAGTGAATATCCGGCAGTGATAATACCACTGCTTCAGGGACCGCGTCAGCTCTATCATAGAAATCTTCTTTATACGGCGGTCACCAGAGCAAGGAAGTGTGTCACTCTGGTGGGAAGTGACAGCGTATTTGAAGAAATGATCCGTAATACCAATGAACAGAATCGAAATACCAGTCTTGCGGAAAGAATTCGGGAGTTTTGTATATGAGCATACTGGATATTCTATATCCATATACCTGCCCTTTTTGTGGGAAGGTTATAGAAAGAGCGAAGGGAAGAGGTGCATGTTCTTCATGCATGGATCAGCTTCCTTATATCAGGGGGCCGCGCTGCATGCAGTGCGGCAAGCCTTTATCTGACGAAAATCAGGAATATTGTTATGATTGTCTGCATACACATCATATTTATGACAGGGGATTATCTCT
Source organism: Sporofaciens sp. SGI.106 (assembly GCF_050314255.1). NCBI lineage: Bacteria > Bacillati > Bacillota > Clostridia > Lachnospirales > Lachnospiraceae > Sporofaciens > Sporofaciens sp. SGI.106. The sequence continues at coordinate 253,360 of NZ_JBNPMZ010000003.1, read as the reverse complement.
GTGGCTTCATCAGTCATTGGCGGCATCTGCCATTTATCAGTTCAAATTTCACAATAGAAGAATATACAGTCATTTTTTTGCAGAGCAGATGGCAGAGCATTTTGGAGATAATATACGAAGATGGGGGATTCAACTGATTGTTCCTGTTCCATTAAGCAGAAAAAAGCGAAGGCAGAGGGGTTATAATCAGGCGGAACTTCTGGCGAAAGACATTGGAAAATTAATGAATATCCCGGTAGAATGCAAAAGCCTTGTGAGAATACGGAATACCAAACCTCAGAAGAAGCTGGATATGCGGGCACGAAGAAGTAATTTGCGTCATGCATTTGCATGGAAAAACAGATGGAGACCGCCAGCCTGTGTACTTCTGATTGATGATATTTATACAACAGGAAATACAATAGATTATGCGGCTCAGGTTCTACGCCGGGCAGGGGCGCAAAAAGTCTATTTTTTAACTATAAGTATTGGACAAGGGTACTGATATTTGTTATACTTAAAAATAATGGGTTATTGTAGAAAACTTCAGACAGAGGTGGATTATGTTAGATGAGCGAAAAGTAAAGCTAATGACGCGAATGGCTTCCTATGAACAGAACAAAGGTAAAGAAGATTTCAAGATCAGTGCTTATTATAGAAAGGATTATGTAAGTCTGCATAGATTGTATTCGTTTTTCTGGATGACGATTGGTTATATTTTAGTCTGGGCGCTGATTATTGTCGGAGGCTTTGACACATGGATGGAAAAGATGTCACTGCAGCTGATTCTGGTTATGGGATTAACCGCAGTTATCGGCTATCTGGTCGTTCTGATTGTTTATCTGGTGACAGCGAGCCGACTTTATAATAAAAAACATCAGGATGCAAGAATGCGCGTGAAGAAGTATAATCATGATTTAACAAGATTGCTGAAGATATATGAAAAGGAGAACCAATAGTTATGGATAGTTTATTTGTGTTAAAAGGACAATTGCAGAACATATACGCAAAATATTCCAAATACATTGATAAAGGAATTCAGTTTGCTCTGGCACTGTTTACATTTTATCTGTTGAACCAGAATCTTGGATATATGAAAATAGCTGCTAATCCTGTTGTTACACTGGGAATGGCAGTGATCTGTGCCTTCCTTCCACCTGTTGCAACGGTTCTGTGTGCTGCAGGACTGATTCTTTTACACTTGTACTGTGTTTCTATTGGAATCATGGCGGTTACAGCAATCGTATTTTTGATTATGTTCATATTCTATCTGCGTTTTACACCAAAGAAAGCAGTTATTATTTTGCTGGCAGGTTTGTCTTTCGCCTTAAAGATTCCATTTGCTGTTCCTGTTGCATTTGGGCTGCTGGGTACTCCGGCGTGTGCTTTGCCGATCGGATGTGGTGTAGTTGTATATTATCTGGTTCATTCTGCCAAGGCATTTGCGTCTGCAGTAAAGGGTGAAGAAGCTGCAGGCATGCTGCAACAGCTCACAGCTTTTATTAAACAGGCATTTCAAAATAAAGAAATGTGGGTTATGGTAATAGCACTTGTTATCTGCCTCTTTGTGGTTTACAGTGTTCGCAGAATGGCAATTGCTCATGCCTGGAAAGCAGCAATCGTAGCCGGGGCAGTAGTTAATATTGTATTTGTGGCGGCAGGAGATATGGCATTTGGTGTTCACGCATCTTATGCATCTCTGATTGGAGGTAATGTCGCAGCTGTTATTATCGGATTGATTCTCGAGGTTATTTTCTTCTGCGTGGATTACTCCAGAGGAGAAAGTCTGCAGTTTGAAGATGATGAATATTATTATTACGTTAAGGCAGTTCCCAAAATTACAGTTGCTGCACCGGAAAAGACGGTAAAACGTATTAACAGCAGAGAAGAAAAGCGGGAAGAGACGGAGATTATCGATACTGACGAGATCAGGAGAAAGGCCCCTAAGTCAGCAGGAGCTTCAAAGACAGTAAAAGAGACCGCTGGGAAAAAGAGACCGCCTGTAAAGAAAACGTCGGCGAAAAAAAGTGTGGTATCAAAAGAGACAAGACCAACAGTGAAAAAGAGAGCTCCACAGGCGAAGAGCAGTACAGTTACCGGGAATACGGAACATTTGCTCCTGACACAGAGCCTTCAGAGGGAACTCAGATTAAATAAGAAGAAAAAATAGATTTCTGGAATACAAAATAAATTATAATTGGAGGTGAGAAGATGGAACAGAGAATCACACAGTTCTTTGAGAGATATGTGAAGGGAATGTATTTTCCTGAGATGCATTTGACGGATATTATTGAAATCCTGATTATTGCTTTTCTTGTGTATCAGATTATGATCTGGATTAAGAATACGAAAGCATGGATGCTGATGAAAGGAATCGTGGTTCTTGGAGTTTTCATCTTTTTGGCAGCAATATTTCAGATGCACACTATTTTGTGGCTTGCAAAAAACTCTGTAACCGTAATGGCCACGGCAGTAATTGTTGTGTTCCAGCCGGAACTACGGAGAGCTTTGGAAAAATTGGGCGAGCGAAAATTCATTTCTTCGATGGTGATCTTTGATACGAATAAAGAGCACGGACGTTTCAGTGAAGAGACGATTGAGGGAATAGTGGATGCATCCTTCATTATGGGAAAGGCCAGGACAGGAGCTTTGATCGTGGTAGAACAGGCGATTAAGCTTACTGAGTATGAAAGTACGGGAATCAGGCTGGATTGTCTGGTTTCAAGCCAGGTTCTGATTAATATATTTGAACATAATACCCCTCTCCATGATGGGGCTATTATCGTAAGAAATGACAGAATAGTGTCTGCAACCTGTTATCTGCCCCTTTCCGACAATATGGGACTCAGTAAGGAGCTGGGAACCAGACACCGTGCGGCTGTGGGAATGAGTGAGGTCAGTGATGCCCTTATTATCGTTGTGTCCGAGGAGACCGGAATGGTGTCCGTGGCACAAGGTGGAAGACTGAGTCGTAATCTTACGAAGGAACAGCTTCGTGAGCGGCTGGAATATATTCAGAACAAAAAAACAGGATCTACATTGATTTCAAAATGGAAAGGAAGGCTGCACCATGAGAGAACGTCTGAAAAATAACATCGGCCTGAAGCTTTTAGCCTTTCTGTTTGCTTTCATTCTGTGGCTTCTGGTTGTGAATATTGATGATCCGGTAAAGACGAAAACATATGACAATATTCCGGTTGTGGTTGAACATGAAGAAGTAATTACAACCACTGATACAAAAACATATCAGATTATAGATAATACCCAGACAGTAAGTGTTTCAATCAGTGCAGTTCGTTCCGTATTAAGCAAGATTAAAGCGGAAGACATCGTCGCTGTTGCTGATATGAGAGAATTATATCTGGATTCGCTGGTTCCGATTGAGGTTCAGGTGAGAGGTTATAAGGTTGACAGTGCTGTTGCAAATCCGAGAAATCTGAGAGTAAAGATTGAAAATAATGCAAGCAATACTTTCCCGATCACCCCGGTTACTACCGGAACAGTCAGAGATGGATATGTGCTTGGGACAATAAAAGCAGATCCGGAGAAGGTAACAATTAATGGACCTGAATCTGTAGTAGAACGTATCAGCAAGGTAATTGCTGAAGTAGATGTATCCGGATTATCCCAGGACACAAAACTGGAATCATCACTTACTCTTTATGATGCCGAGAATAATGTGATAGATCAGTCCCTGCTGGGAAATAATCTGGGTAAGATAGGAGTAAATATTGATGTCACGCTTTTGCATACCAAGAGTGTTCCGGTTCATGTTGATCAGACGTCGATTGAGGCTGCAGATGGATTCTCTGTAGCGGGAGTGTCCTATTCGCCACAGGAGATACTGCTTGCCGGAGAGGAAGAAGTTCTGAGTCACATTACAGGAATTTATGTTCCGGCTGAGGCGATTGGAGAGGAGAAGATATCCAGAAAGATGGAGAAAACCATCGATATTACCCCATATCTTCCGGAACATACAAGACTTGTTGATGAGACGGGAAATAACCTGCTGATCACGATCACGGTAGAAAAAGACGGAACCAGGAATCTGGATCTGCCGGTTGGTTCTATCAGTGTGAAAAATCTGGATGATAGTTTGAAAATGTCGTATGCAGGGACGGATGATCTGGAAATACACATCAGAGGTCCACGGGAAGTTTTAGAGAATTACGAGGTGGATAAAAAGGCCAGCATCGATCTGAGCGAATTGAAAATGGCAGGAACATATACGGTTCCTGTGGATATAGAATTGCCTGCAGGATGTACCCTTGAGAATAAAGTGGAGGTACAGGTGGTTCTGGAGAAAAAAGAAGAGAGCGGAGGTTAAATAGTAATATGGTAAGTAAGAAAGTAAGAATTATTAACCCTACAGGATTGCATCTGCGTCCTGCTGGAATCTTTTGTAATACAGCTGTAAAGTTTGACAGTAAAATTACATTCCAGTATGGCAATACCAATGCAAATGCAAAGAGTGTTCTGAGTGTTCTGGGGGCATGTATTAAAAAAGGAGACGAGATTGAGTTAATCTGTGACGGAGCGGATGAAGAAGAAGCGCTGGCTGCTATGGTTAAAGCAATAGAAGACGGTTTGGGGGAATAAAATGGAATGATGAGACCGCGGAGGTAGTCCGCGGTCTTATGTCTATGCGAGATATTCATAGTACGAAAGGGGAAAAAATGATACGAAATATATTAGATTATCTGGAGAATTCAGCGGAAAGATTTCCTGATAAAACGGCATTTGCAGATGAACACACATCCTGTTTCTATAGGGAGTTGGAAATAAAAGCAAGGATGGCGGGCGCCTGTATTGCTGAGAAAGCAGAAGCAGGGAGCCCGATACCGGTATTTATGGAGAAGAGTGTGAATGCCATTTATGCGTTTATGGGGGCGGTGTATGCAGGGTGTTTCTATATATTATTGGATCCGAAATTTCCTTCGGAACGCTTGAAACAGATACTGAACACGCTGGAAGCCAGGGTACTGGTTGCAGACATGACCTTTAAGAAACAATTGGATGAACTTGAATTTGAAGGAGAAATTCTGGATATTGAGCAGATAGCAGGAGATAATGCCTGGGAAAATTCGGGAGAAGTTAAAGAAGGAATGATGAGAGATATTCTTTCGGAAAGAAAAGAGCAGCATTTGGATACAGATCCGCTTTATGCAATTTTTACTTCTGGCTCTACCGGGGTGCCCAAAGGCGTAGTTGTCAGTCATCGCTCAGTCATAGATTTTATAGAGGAATTTACAGATATTTTTGGGATAACAGATGAAGATATTATCGGAAATCAGGCACCATTTGATTTTGATGTATCGGTAAAGGATATTTATTCCACTCTGAAAACGGGGGCAACTATGCAGATTATCCCGAAAAAATACTTTTCCTTTCCGACAAAGCTTCTGGATTTTCTGGAAGAGCGAAATATCACAACACTTATTTGGGCAGTTTCCGCCCTGTGTATGATTACAACGCTGAAAGGATTTGAATATAAAGTTCCGACAAAGATAAGGCGTATAATATTCAGTGGGGAAACCATGCCGGTAAAGCATCTGAATGAGTGGAGAAAGCATATCCCGGATGCAATGTATGTGAATGTATATGGTCCAACAGAAATTACATGTAACTGTACGTATTATATTATTGACCGGGAATTTGAACCGGGAGATAATCTTCCGATTGGTAAACCATTTCCAAATGAAAAGGTATTCCTTCTGGATGAAGAAAATCGCCAGATAACAGACTGCAATGTCAAAGGTGAAATATGTGTATCCGGAACGGCACTTTCTTTGGGCTATTATAATAACAAAGAACAGACGGAACGGACTTTTGTGCAAAATCCGCTGAATATCCGCTATTTGGAAACAATATACAGAACCGGAGATTTGGGATATTATGGAGAGGACGGAAATCTGTATTTTGCGTCAAGAAAAGATTTTCAGATTAAGCATATGGGACACCGTATAGAGCTGGGAGAAATTGAGACCGCCATGGAGAGGATAGGTGAAATTGTGCGAACCTGTTGTCTGTATGATGAGAAAAAGAATCAAATTATCGCGTTCTACCAGGGAGATATAGAAAAACGGGAGATAGTCCGGAAAATCGGTGAATTGCTTCCGGCCTTTATGCTTCCAAATAAATTCCGGAAGGTGGAACATTTCCCGATTACAAAAAACGGGAAGATTGATCGAAAGAGATTAAAAGAAGAATACATGGAGGATTAAGAATGAATCAAATTGTTCTAAGAAAAATTGCAGAGGAATATCACACCCCGGCATATGTTTTTGATTTGGACATGCTGAGAAAACGTGTGGATATGATACGAAATTGCCTCCAAAAGGAGTTGGGAGAACGGATTCAGATATGCTATGCGATGAAATCAAATCCATTTTTAATCTCCCCTCTGAAAAAATATGTGGATTGTTATGAGGTGTGTTCGCCGGGAGAGTTCCGCATCTGTGAGAAAGCAGGGATTTCCATGGAGCAGATTGTGCTTTCCGGTGTCAATAAAGAAAAAAAAGATATGGCGTATGCGATAGGTAAATATAAGAACGCCGGAATATATACCATCGAGTCCAGGCAGCATTTACAGATGCTGGAATCCTGTGCTGCGGCAGAAGGAACGACGATCCGTGCATTGATTCGGGTGACCAGCGGTAATCAGTTTGGAGTAGATGAAGAGGAGGTTGTGGATATAATTGTTCATCGTGATGAGTATCCACATATTGCTATCCAGGGAATTCAGAGCTATTCCGGGACACAGAAAAAGAAATGGTCCAAAATCGAAAAGGAGTTGGAATATCTGGATGAACTTTGTGAAAGAGTACAGAGAGAAACCGGATTTGAGGTACAGCATCTGGAGTATGGACCGGGATTTTACGTGCCTTATTTCGAAGGAGATGAGGAAGTAGATGACAAAGCCTTATTGGAGCAGTTTTCCCGAAAACTTCAATCAATGCGTTTTTCTGGAAAAATCACACTGGAAATGGGACGTTATCTTGCTGCATACTGCGGATATTATCTTACATCCATCGTAGATCAGAAGATTAATAAAGGGCAGAAATACTGTATCGTGGATGGAGGAATCCATCATCTGAATTACTTTGGACAGGCAATGGCTATGAAAATTCCTCATTATCGTCAAATGAAGCACCGGGAATGTATAGAAGGAAAAATAGAAGACTGGAATGTCTGTGGTTCTCTGTGCACGGTCAATGATGTGATCGTAAAACAGATGCCTCTTTGCCAGGCGGAACCGGAAGATGTTCTTGTGTTCGAGCGTGTCGGAGCGTATTCGGTGACTGAAGGGATGTACTTGTTTCTGAGCCGGGATTTGCCGAAAATACTGTTTTACGATGAAGGAGAAATTCAGGAGGTTCGAAAACAGAGAGGGACGGATAAAATTAATTGTGTGGAAGTGGAGTGATAAGGGGATAGAATGAGTAATAGAATGAGATGCTGGATTAGGATGATATTATTTGCTCTAATCTGTGTGTTACTGTCAGCGTGTTTGAACTGGCTGACTATGCCGCCTAATGTAGTGTGGATGAATCTTCATAATGTAAAGAAAATGGAAGATATTGATTATCTTTTTATCGGCACTTCCCATGGACAGTATGGAATCAGTCCGGAAATTATAGATAATGTTACGGGAGAAAAAAGCTTTAACCTTTGTATGGCTGACGAGTATCCGATAGACAGTTATTATCTGATGAAAGAAGTGTGCCGGAAGAACAAACCCCGGAAGATTATTTATGAACTGGATCCGTCATATTGGATTCAGGATCAGAGACAGGGATCAACAGCAATGTTTTTTTATAAGGAATTTCCACTGTCGCTGAATAAGGCAGAGTATTTTCTTGTCAAGATTATGAAGCAGGATTTTCGAAGCACCTTATTTCCGTGGAGTTATTATAAAAATAATCTGATAAAAATAAAGGATACGATTGAAAAAAAGAGTAGTGCCATGTACAAAAATTATGATCCGGCGATCCTGGATATACCGGGAGGCGTATATAAAAAAGGTGGATTTTTGTATCAGAATAAGGTTGAAGGAGCGGATAAGGGAACCTTCAACAATATTCCATGGGACGAGACACAGATTCGGGAAAGTGCAGTAGAAGCATTTGAAAAAATAGTGATGTATTGTCGCAAAGAGAGTATTGAGCTGGAAGTGATTACTTTGCCTGTTCCGGAAGATACGGTTTCTAATATGCCGGATAACTTTATGCAGGCAGATCGGTTATTTTCGGAGATGATGCAAAAACATAAAATTCCATATCAGAATTTTAATTTTGATAAGGATCTGCATTTTGACAGGAGTATGAACAGTTACTGGGATTATGACGGACACATGTATGGAGAAGATGCCGAAGATTTCAGCAGGGAATTGGGAAAATATTTGTTAAGCAGAGAAAAGGAGAATTAGAACTATGGAAAAATTATTAGAAATCTTAGAAGATATTCAGCCTGGTGTAGATTATGAAAATTGTACAACGTTAATTGATGATGAAATACTGGATTCTTTTGCGATTCTTTCTATTGTCAGTGAACTGGAGGATGCTTTTGATGTGGAGGTTACTCCTGTAGAAATTGTTCCGGAAAATTTTAATTCTGCACAGGCACTCTGGGAAATGGTACAGAGACTTCAGGAGGCATAACATATGTCATTAATATCCATGGAATTTCTGATGTTCGTAACAGTAGCTGTCATCGGATATTATCTGATTCCCAGAAAATACCAGTGGCTTTGGCTTTTGGTGTTCAGTTATATTTATTATGCATCATCGGGAATCAGGATTCTTTCCTTTCTGGTCTTTACGACTTTCACTACTTATGGAGCCGCAATGCTTATGGAGAGAATAAGCGGGGAAAATATTGAAAAGAAGGAGGCTAAAAGAAAGAAAAAGAAGATACTGGTACTTTGTCTGTTTTTGAATTTTGGAATGCTGGCAGTGCTTAAGTACACAAATTTTGTTATTGAAAATGTGAATGCATTGTTTCATACCGGAATTTCGTTTCAGAAGCTACTGCTTCCACTTGGAATTTCCTTTTACACGTTTCAGTCTATGGGGTATATATTGGATGTGTATTGGGGAAAATGCAAAGCTGAGAAGAGCCTGCTTCGATTTGCTCTGTTTGTGTCTTTTTTTCCTCAGCTTCTGCAGGGACCGATTGGCAGATATAATCGTTTGGCGGAGCAGCTTTATAAAGAACATTCTTTTGATTTGCAAAAGACGCAGTACGCTTTGCAGTTGATCCTTTGGGGATTTTTTAAGAAGCTGGTTCTGGCAGACCGTGCAGCAGCAGTGGTCAATCAGGTGTTTCAGAATTATACACAGTACTCCGGAATAACTAATATTGTGGCAGTGCTGATGTATTCGATTCAGCTGTATATGGATTTTTCGGGAGGAATGGATGTAGTTATTGGTGTGGCTGAATTATTCGGAATAGAACTGGATCAGAATTTTAAAAGACCGTATTTTGCCATTTCCATTACAGATTTCTGGCATAGATGGCATATTACTCTCGGTACATGGATGAAAGATTATGTTTTCTATCCGGTGTCATTATCCGGATGGATGGGCAGATTCGGGAAATGGACGAAGAAAATCTTTGGGAAGAAAACAGGAAGAGTTCTTCCAATTTGCGTAGCTAATATTATTGTATTTCTTGTGGTGGGAATCTGGCATGGGGCTGCATGGAAATATATTGTATATGGACTTTATAATGGCATGATTATTGCTGTCAGCACCCTTTTGGCACCGGTTTACAAGATGGGATTCGAAAAGATGCATATTGATCCCAAATCAAAAGCGTGGCATGTCATAAGGATTATAAGGACATTTATACTGGTAAATATCAGCTGGTATTTTGATATGGCAGTGAGTTTGTCGGCGGCGTTTGCTATGATGAAGAGTACAGTAACGGGTTTTTCTATGGCAACACTTACAGATGGTACTTTACTGGCACTGGGGCTGGATGGATTGGATTATATGATTCTGGCGGCAGGATGTCTGGTGGTATTTATAATCAGTTTCTTTCAGGAACGTGGAATTAAGATCAGGGAGGGCCTGGGAAGAAAACCATTAGTCATCCGATGGGCCGTGTATGGTATGCTGGTGTTTGGAATTCCGATGTTCGGATATGTGATGACAACAACAGGTGGATTTATTTATGCGCAGTTTTAGTTGTAAATCTGTTTACTTACAGTTATAATATGGGTAATAATTACTAAAGGAGAAATATTTAAATGGGAAAAGCTACATTAGTTATTATGGCTGCAGGAATCGGCAGCCGTTTCGGTGGTGGAATCAAGCAGTTGGAACCTGTCGGACCAAATGGTGAGATCATTATGGATTATTCCATTTATGATGCGCTGGAAGCGGGATTTGATAAAGTAGTATTTGTTATCCGCAAGGATCTGGAAAAGGATTTTAAAGAAATCATAGGTCATCGGATTGAGAAAAAAGTAGCTGTGGAATATGCATTTCAGGAGTTGGATGATATCCCGTCAGAATATAAAGAAAAATTTGCCGGCAGAACAAAACCCTGGGGAACAGGCCAGGCAATCCTGTGTTGCAAAGATGTAGTAAAAGAGCCATTCCTTGTAATAAATGCAGATGATTTTTACGGAAAGCAGGCGTATAAAGAAGCATATGATTATCTGACCGGAGAGTGTCATGCAGAACAGAAAGATAAGCTTTCCATATGTATGGTGGGATTTGTGCTGAAGAATACTCTGAGTGAAAATGGAAGTGTCACAAGAGGAGTGTGTCATGTGAATGAAGAGCACATGCTCACAGATATTGTGGAGACACATAATATTGTAAAGGTCGGAGACCGTGCTGAGGTTGTTGACGAAACCGGAAGGACAGAGATTGATGTGGAATCGGAAGTGTCTATGAATATGTGGGGGCTGACACCAGAGTTTTTCGACATTCTGGAAAAGGGATTTTCAGAATTTTTGGAAAATACATCTTCAGATAATTTGAAAGCTGAGTATCTTCTTCCTACAATTGTCGGGGAATTGCTGAAGAGAGAAAAAGTGGAAGTAAAAGTTCTGCAGTCAAAGGATCAATGGTTTGGCGTTACATATAAGGAAGATAAAGAAAGTGTGGTAACAGCTATCAGAGAGTTGATAGACTCCGGAATATATGATACCAGTGTATATTAAGTCGAAAAGCTAAAGTGGGCTGAAAGATGGTTCGGTCCATTTTTGCTGTTTTTAAATCTAATTTGACTGATTTGCGAGGAGACAGTAAGAAAAAGTAACAGACAAGGAAAATGTTAAGATGAAGATAAAGATAAACGCATTTACCCGGAAAATATTATGCATAGCAGGAACTGTGCTTTCAATTTTTCTGATGGTTTTGGCAACTATTCTGTGTTTTAGTATTAAATGGATGTTTGATACCTGGAGTAATCTTACAATGGAAGAAATGGTGTTTCACCTGACTGCTCCGTTGGAGGGAACAAACACGGGGATGATAATAGATTATATTAATGTATGTATCGTGCCGGCAGTATTGATCCTGTTGGCAGCAATGATTATTTTTATTACACTCAGAGGAAATAAAAAGTATTTTGTTTTCATGGCATTCGGGACTGTTTTTGCATTGGCAGTATGCGGGATTAATGTCCGCGCTGCATGGAATAAATTAGATGTAGGCGGATATGCCGAGTCACAGGGAACATATTCCACATTTATAGATGATAATTACGTTTCCCCTGCTGATGTGAGTCTTACATTTCCGGAACGGAAAAGGAATCTGATTTACATTTTTTTGGAATCCATGGAAACTACCTATGCGGATAAAAAAAGCGGCGGTGCTTTTGAGGAAAATGTGATTCCTGAATTGACAGTCCTTGCACAGGAGAATGAAGATTTTTCGGGAGAGAGTGAAGAACTGAACGGTGGTTATTCTATGCCGGGAACCACCTGGACTATGGGGGCCATGTTTGCACAGACAGCCGGTTTACCATTGAGCACATCATTAAATGGAAATGATATGGACACACAGGATACCTTTTTCTCCGGTGTTATGACGTTGGGAGATGTTCTGGAACAGGCCGGATATTCTCAGACTCTGTTGATTGGCTCGGATGCGACGTTTGGAGGAAGAAGGCTATATTTTTCTGAACACGGAAATTATGATTTTATTGATTATAATTATGCCCATGACAACGGACTGATTCCGGAAGATTATAATGTGTGGTGGGGATATGAGGATGAGAAGCTTTTTGGCTTTGCAAAGGAGAAGATACTGGAACTGGCATCTCAGGATAATCCTTTTAATTTGACTTTACTGACGGTTGATACACATTTTGAAGATGGATATGTATGTGAACAATGTCCAGATACATATGGAGATGACCAGTACGCGAATGTAATGGCCTGCTCCAGTTATCAGGTTAACGAATTTGTAAAATGGATTCAGGAGCAGCCGTTTTATGAAAATACCACGATCGTACTGGTGGGAGATCACCCGACAATGGACAGTGATTTTTGCAAAGGTATTGATTCGGAATATGTCCGCAGAGTTTATACTTCTTATATTAATGTTCCGGTTGATGTAAAAGAGAACGCGACAAGAAATTATACTACTTTTGATATGTTTCCCACAACACTGGCTTCGCTTGGGGTAAAGATAGAAGGAAACAGGCTTGGATTAGGGACGAACCTGTTTTCAACGACACAGACTCTGACGGAACGGTATGGAAGGGAGAAAGTAAAGGAAGAAGTAAGCCGAAAATCTGAAATGATGGAAGAACTTGCCGATATTGATGCAGAAAAACCGGAATTGCTTGCACGAACCGGAGTAATGCCGGCTGCTGAAATCTGGACAGAAGCATATCGCAAAGAAGAAGGTGCTTTTTTGGTAGAAGTTACAGATATTGTTCATATGCGGAGTGAGCTGGATTCTGTGGCGTTGGCTGTATGGACAGGTAACGACCAGAGTGATATGCAGTGGATTCGAATGGAACCGGACGGAGAGGGCAATTATTATGCAGATATTAATATTGCCAATTTCGGGTATGTGCTGGGAGACTACCACATAGAGGCTTATGTAATTGATCAGGAAGGCGGACAGTATATGGTGGGAAGTACAATGAATATTGCTCAATAGTAGACAATAAAAATAAGTTTGGTAAAGGAGGTACATAATGAAAAAGTTTTTATCTTTTTCTCTGGCAGCAGTAATGATCTGTGTTTTCGCTATGAGTCCGATCATACAGGTAAAGGCAGCAGAGCAAAATGAAGCAGTGGTGAAAAGCGAAGCAGAAGATTTTGTATCTGAAGCGGAGGAGCAGGAGCCGGTTGAGAACAATGAAAGTGAAGTGACAGAAGGTGAAAATGAAGGCGAAGAGCCGGAGCAGGAGCCGGAAGGATCAGAGGAGGAAAAGCCTGAATCGGAAAATAAGCCGGAACTTACCTATCGAGTTCATGTACAGTCTATTGGCTGGCAGGAGGAATGTAAAGAGGGAGAAATGGCTGGAACCAGTGGTCAGTCACTGCGTTTAGAGGCAATGGAAATCCATTTGAATAATATTTCTGAGGAACAGGGTACCATTGAATATACAACCCATGTTCAGACATATGGCTGGAAAGATTTTGTTTCAAATGGAGAAGTTTCCGGTACAACAGGAGAATCAAAGCGTCTGGAAGCGATGAAAATCAGACTGACAGGACAGCTTGCGGAGGAATACGATATCTATTATCGTGTACATATACAGACTTACGGCTGGCTTGATTGGGCATGTAACGGTGCCAGTGCGGGAAGTGCAGGAATGGGAAAACGTCTGGAAGCGATGGAGATACGTCTGGTGAAGAAAGGTGAGGACGCGCCGGGCAGTACTGATAAACCTTTCATGCATTATCAGGTTGGTTATCAGACCCATTCACAGTATTACGGCTGGCAGAAGCAGGTATATGATGATGAAGTGGCAGGAGTCGTTGGTGAGAAAAAGAGATTAGAGGCAATCAAAATCGTCCTTCCCGAACAGGAATATGAAGGAGATATTCAGTATCGAGTATATCTTCAGACTTATGGCTGGCAGGACTGGAAAAAGAATGGAGAACTTGCAGGGCTAACTGGCGAAGGAAAGAGAATTGAGGCTATTGAGATTCAGCTTACCGGTGAAATGGCAGAGTATTATGACGTGTATTACAGCGTACATATGGCAAAAATCGGATGGTGTAATTATGCGTTGAACGGAGAAACCACAGGAAGCATGAATCTGAGTAAGCAGATAGAAGCTGTGAAAATTTGTCTTGTGAAAAAAGGGGAAGAAGCACCGGAAACAGAAGGCAGGAAATTTGTAGAAGGTTACGCGACTCAAGATTTTTACTATGCAGGATACATTCAGGATACCGGAGAAAGCGGTAATGTTGCTCAGGGCGAAATCCTTGGAACGGTTGGACAAAAAAAGCGGTTGGAGAATATTGTACTGTATCTGGACAGGGACAGTGAAAATAAGCCGGAAGGAAGTATCCGCTATGCAACCCATTTATCCGGACTAGGCTGGCAGGATGAAGTGGAAATGGGAACCATCAGTGGCAGCCAGGATGGTTCTCATGGGATAGAGGCCATTCGAATCTCCCTGTCTGGCGATATTTCCCGGTATTATGATGTTTATTACCGGACACATGTTGCAAAATATGGTTGGCTCGGATGGGCAAAGAATGGACAGGATGCAGGAACTACCAAGAATGGTTATCGCATGGAAGCAATTCAGATAAAACTGGTTTCCAAGGATGCTGCTGCTCCAGGTAGTAATTCTAATTATTATACAGAGAAAAAATACAGACGGTATCAGAATCCCGGACAGTATTATCAGATTCAGGACTCTATTACTCTGAGTGGTGGAGGATATACTCTTTCTTATGGATATGAAGGGGTAAAAGTAATGAAGGTGATTCAGAAGCTTGGCTTAGGATCCGGAATTGGAATGGGCGGAGCAATTTATGGACATGATGTGGAAAATGCGGTTGCGAGATTCCAGAGAAAAAATGGACTCAGTGAAACGGGAAATGTAGATTTACTTACCTGGTTAAGACTGGGGTTTGATGAGCTTCAGTGGGAACAGTGGGGAGCTTATGTAAGTCCGATAAGGGTGAATGATGAGAGTACAAGATCAGATCATATTGAAGCAATGATAGATACAGCATATTCTTACCTGGGAACACCGTATGTAATCGGTGCTTCCGGTCCTGTGGGAACGGGAGTTGACTGCAGCGGTCTTGTTATGCAGGGACTTTATGCGGCAGGGATGGATATATCACCGATCAATCCTGTGCGACATGCTCAGCCGGGATATGAGTATGAGTCCAGAAATATGTGGGCTTCTTCACAGTTTATGCATGTGTCATATGCAGAGAGACAAAGAGGAGATCTGATTTTTTATCAGAATTCATCCGGCGTAGTCATTCATGTGGCTATTTATTTGGGAAATGATCAGGTGATAGAATCCTGGCCGAATGAGGTTGTAGTATGGCCGATAAAAAATGGCTCCAGATCTAATATTAAAGGTGTTGTGAGACCGTTTGTATAGGAACTTCGAGGTGGAGATTTAAATAATAATCACAGGAGGATAAAAGCATGAAAAAGAACTGGAGAAAAATTGTGGCATTAATTATTTGCCTTTCTGTGCTGGCCTGTCCAACAAAGCTTGCGTATGCGGCTGAGGAGGATGAAAGCCGTATAGAGGAGTTCTCTGCTCAGAGTGACAATTCCGTTTCAGACAGTGAAGTTGTTACCCGTGATCCAAACACACCGGCAGAGACGGATGTTCAGGATATGAGCAGAGTACCTGAAACCGTGGAGGAAGTGATCGGCGTGGATGAACATGGAAATACTTTTGTTGTGGAGGACACGGAATCAGGCGCTGTTGAGGATGGAGCGACTGCTTACAGTGCAAGAAGTGCATCAACGAAGGTGGTTAATTTCCGGGCTGATTCGTCAGGAACAGTGGTTACTGACATCACGGAATATACGGAATATGAGACCGGAAGATCCGGGTATATCTATGGACGGAGTGGTGCAGACGGTGCATATCTTGGCACGGAAGGTGGCAAGATTAAATTCCTGCAAAGCGGAGTGATTGGTCTTGTAGATGCATCAAAGGTCCAGGTAGTGACACTTGGAAGCGTGGAGAGTTACAGTAATTACTATGCAAATGGTACGAATCTGATTCATAATATTTGTATGGATATGACTACTCCGGGATATGGAAGTTCTATTAATGTGGGAACACAGCCATCATATCTGACGACGGGAACTACATATTATAGTTACGATGGACATTATTTTTATACAGATTACGATGTGATGTTGGGAGATTATCAGGCTGACACAAGAAAGAATGCAGTTAATGCATCTAATCCATATTATAATTATTTCCAGTATCTTCCTCTGAGGGGCAAGTCCGGCTATTCTGCAGATGAGATGAATGCGATGGTCAACGGCAAATTGTCCTCCAGTGATTCCAAGATGTATAACACGGGAAGAACATTTGTTGAAAAGCAGAATATATACGGGGTGAATGCTCTTCTGATGGCAGGTGTGGCAGCTCTGGAAAGCGGATGGGGAACCAGCAGTATTGCAAAACAGAAAAACAATCTTTTCGGACTTAATGCAGTGGACAGCTCACCGGGAGAGAGTGCGGACAGCTTCTCCAGCGTAGAGGCATGTATTAATGATTTTGCTGAAACCTATATGTCCAAGCGTTATCTGAGAGCGGGGTGGACATATTATCATGGCGGATTTCTGGGAGATAAGGCAAGTGGTATCAACGTAAGTTATGCATCTGACCCCTACTGGGGAGAGAAGATTGCCTCTATCGCCTGGGAATTTGATAATGCAAACAATAAAAAAGACCAGGATAAATATACTCTGGGTATCAAGGATATGGTTCCGTATGATCATACGGATCTGAATGTAAGAAAAGAGGCAACTACGTCATCTACGAGATTGTTCTCAACCGGAGATCCTTCTAATTTCGCATTTTTGATTTTAGGAGAATCTGGTGATTTTTATAAAATACAGAGTGATCCCGTGCTGGACAGCAGCAGAGAGTCAATTAATAAAGATACCGGAAAGTACGACAGCGCACAGATGTACGCATATGTGAGCAAGAATTATGTGCAGAAAGTATCAGAGGGAACAGGTGGAATAGTTGATAATGGAATTGCCTACAGCACGCATGTGCAGTCCTATGGCTGGCAGGCTTATAAGAAAAATGGTGCTACTGCGGGAACTACCGGAGAAGCTAAGAGAATTGAGGCAATTAAGATACGTCTGGATAATCCGGAATACAGCGGAACTGTTCAGTACAGAAGTCTGGTACAGAGCTATGGCTGGCTTGACTGGGTAAACAATGATCTTGTGAGCGGAACTACCGGAGAAGGTAAGAGGATGGAAGCAATTCAGATTAAGCTCACCGGAGATATGGAAAAACACTATGATGTATATTACAGGGCTCATGTCCAGGGGATTGGCTGGCTTGACTGGGCGAAAAACGGTGAGACTGCAGGCTCTATGGGCGGAGCAAAGCGCATGGAAGCGATTGAGATCCGTTTGGTGGAAAAAGGAGGAGCAGCGCCGGGAACGACGGGAATATCCTATAAACAGTATCAGTTAAGATATTCTACACATGTGCAGAATGAAGGATGGCAGGATGCATCTGTGGATGGTGAGACGAATGGAACCACCGGAGAAGCGCTGAGGCTTGAAGGAATTAAAATTTGTTTGCTGGATCCAAATTATTCCGGAGATGTGGAATATAAGGTTCATGTGCAGAGTTATGGCTGGCAGGATTGGGTGAAGAATGGCAGTGTAGCCGGAACGACAGGTGAGTCAAAGCGGCTGGAGGCAATCCGAATCAGACTGACCGGAGAAATGGCAGAAAACTATGATATATATTATCGTGTTCATGCGCAGTCTTATGGCTGGCTTGATTGGGCGAAAAATGGAGAGATTGCCGGAACGGCGGGAGGCTCTAAACGTCTGGAAGCAATTGAGATTGTACTGGTGGACAAGGGTCAGAGTGCACCGGGAGAAACAGAAACATCTTTTGTTCAGCAGCTGATCCAGTATCGGAGTAATGTAGAAAGTTATGACTGGCAGCAATATGTATTTGGTGGTCAGATCAGTGGAACGGTCGGGGAGGCTAAGAGAATGGAAGCTGTGCAGATTAGCCCCCTTTTGAAAGGCTACCAGAATGATATAAAGTATCGTGTTCATGTACAGAGCAAAGGCTGGCAGAGCTGGCGTGACAGTAATGAGGTTGCAGGAACACTGGGAGAAGAGAAACGCCTGGAGGCAATTGAAATTAAGCTTACAGGTGAACTGGCAGAAAAATACGATGTTTATTATCGGGCTCATTGTCAGAGTTATGGCTGGCTAGATTGGGCAAAAAATGGAGAGATGGCCGGAACAGAAGGACTGAAAAAGCGTATGGAAGCTTTCCAGGTCGTTCTGGTAGAAAAAGGTCAGGAGGCACCGGGAAGTACTAAGACTCCAAATGTGACTGAGTAGTCATCAGGTTATTTAGAAGGTGAATAAAAAATGAGGATAAAAAAGATTGTGGCAATGCTGTTGTGTGCAAGTGTCTTCTTTACAGGAGTCGGCGTGACAAATTGTGTTGGATATGCTGTGGAAAGTACAGAGAGCCCTGAGAAGGACATGAAGGCGAACAGCTGGAGGTTTTCAGATGGTCAGCCGATTGAACAGGGGCGGTCGGTGCAGATGTATAGTGCAGAATCGGATTCTTCCAATGCATGGCGCAAGGTGAATGGCAGATATGTGAACAGTAAAGGCGAAGTGATTCCCGGAGCTGAGAAAAAAGGAATTGATGTCAGCGAGTGGAATGAGAAAATCAATTGGGAAGCAGCAATAGCGGATGGTGTAGAATATGCGATCATTCGATGTGGATGGGGAATGGATTATACAGACCAGGATGATGACTGGTGGGAATACAATGTTTCAGAGTGTGAACGTCTTGGCATTCCTTATGGAGTATATCTCTATTCCTATGCAACCAATACAGACAGGGCATCCAGTGAAGCTGATCATGCGCTGCGCCTATTGCAGGGACATCATCCGTCCTACCCGGTTTACTTTGATATGGAGGATTCATCCACACAGGATGTAGGGGATGCGATGCTGGGCAGCATAGCAAAAACTTTCTGCGATAAGGTTTCGGCAGCGGGTTACCGGGTAGGAATATATGCAAGTCTGAGCTGGTGGAATACTTATCTGACAGATCCTGTGTTCAATAATGGATCCTGGTCTAAATGGGTTGCACAGTGGAGTGACGCCTGTACATATACCGGTGCCTATGACATGTGGCAGTGTACGGAAAAAGGAAGCATTCAGGGAATAAACGGGAATGTGGATCTCAATTTCTGGATGGTAAAATCGAGTGATGCAGAACCGGTAGATGTGGAAGATCCGAATGTTATACGATATTCTTCCCATATGCAGTCTTTTGGCTGGGGAGATGAAGTAAACAATGGATGCCAGACCGGTATGACAGGTTATGCAAAGAGAATGGAGGCTTTCAAGATCAATGTAGGCGAGGGATACGGAGATCTGGGAGTAGAATATCAGGCATATGTAAACGGAGATGGCTGGCAGCAGCCGGTATCAAACGGAGAGGTTGCCGGAACTACCGGAGAGGCAAAGGCAATTGGAGCTGTAAAGATTTCCCTGACAGGCATTGAGGCGGACAAATATGATATTTATTACCGGACACATTGCCAGACCTACGGTTGGCTTGGCTGGGCAAAGAATGGAGAGGCAGCAGGAAACCAGGGATACGATAAACGAGTGGAAGCACTTCAGATTGCAGTGGTGGAGAAAGGAAGTGCGGCTCCCGGTAATACGGGAATACCTTATAAAAAAGCTGTGATAGCCTGCAGTGCACATGTACAGACATTGGGATGGAGCAATACGGTACATGACGGTGAGACTGTCGGAACTACAGGAATGGCTAAACGACTGGAAGCAGTAAAAATAGCTGCGGTTGATGAGAAGCTTAACAGTAATATCAGATTTCGGGTTCATGTGCAGACTTATGGCTGGCAGAACTGGCGTGAAGGCGGTGAAATTGCCGGAACTACCGGAGAGGCCAAACGACTGGAAGCAGTCCAGATCGAACTGACGGGAGAATTGGCAGAGCAGTATGATATCTATTACCGAACCCACTGTCAGAGTTATGGCTGGCTTGGCTGGGCGAAAAATGGAGAACTGGCCGGAACGGAAGGGTTGTCAAAACGAATGGAAGCAATGCAGATTGTTCTTGTAGAAAAAGGCGGAAATGCACCCGGAGATACCAAAGGGGCATTTGTAAAATAATGGATTATGTGATATGATATTAAAAAAGTTATTTTCAAGGAGTGACAAAATGAAAAAGCGTAATATTCTGATTGCATTTTTTATGGTTTGTCTTCTCTGTGTGAATTCTGTACTTCCATCATTTGCTGCTGTGAACGGCGGAAATGATGGACAGACAACGGAAGAATCATCTCCTGGAACGGGTGTGAATGATAAAGAATCAGGTGATATAACCGAAGAACAGCCTGAAGGAGAGGAAACGGAGGAAGAAGACCCGGGCAAAGAGGAACCGGGTAATGAAGACCCGAGTGAGGAAGAGCCGGGAACAGAAGAACCGGAGCAGGATGAGAAGAGTTTTGGAGTGGAATATCAGGCTCATGTAGCCAGGATTGGATGGCAGGATCCTGTGGAGCAGGGTGAAATTGCCGGAACAATGGGAGAATCTCTGGCAATTGAAGCGCTGAAGATTAATCTGGTTAATCTGCCTGAGGAAGATGTAGAGACAAGCGGGGTGGAATATGCAGCGCATGTACAGTCTTATGGATGGCAGGATTTTGTAAGCAACGGAGAAATATCCGGTACAGAGGGAAAATCCAAAAGAGTTGAGGCGGTGAAGATTCGTCTGACGGGAACGATCGCTGAGAAGTATGATATTTATTATCGTGTACACTGTCAGACTTATGGCTGGCTTGGCTGGGCAATGAACGGAGAGGCAGCAGGAAGTTCTCAGTATGCGAAGCGTGTGGAAGCAATTGAGATTCGAGTCGTTGAAAAGAATGGAGAGGCTCCGGGAAGCACGGAAGACCATTACCGCTATCCGAGAATCATGTATCAGACCCACGTACAGAGCTATGGCTGGCAGGGAAATAAATACGAGGATCAGATTGCCGGAACGACCGGAGAAAGCAAAAGAATTGAAGCATTAATGATCAGTGTGCCGGAAGCTCCATATGAAGGAGGAATTGAGTACCGTGTTCATGTGCAGGGAATTGGATGGCAGGATTGGAAACAAAATGGAGAACTTGCAGGAACGACCGGAGAGGGAAGAAGAATTGAAGCAATTGAGATTCGGCTTACAGGTGAGATGGCGAAGCATTATGAGGTGTACTACAGTCTCCATTTATCTAAAATAGGCTGGTGTAATTATGCAGCCGGAGGTGAGACAGCAGGGTCTGTTAACCTGAGTAAGAAGGTAGAAGCTCTGAAGATTAAACTGGTTGAAAAAGGTATAGATGAGGTGCCGGATACGAGCGGTACAAAATATATTCAGGGCTATGCTAACAGCGATATGTATTATAAGGGAACCATCCAGGGCTATGGTATGAGCGGTAATGTTACTCAGGGAACAACACTGGGAACCGGCGGTGAAAGCAGACGTCTGGAAAACATTTGTGTATATCTGGACAGAGAAAATGAATATGTACCATCCGGTATCATTAAATATGCTGTGCATTTGTCAGGAACCGGTTGGACAGACTGGGTAGAACAGGGCAATATAGCAGGATGCACCGATGGAAGCCGTGGAATGGAAGCCATTACAATGGTTTTGTCAGGAGAAATTGAAAAGTATTACGATATCTATTATCGCACATATGTACAGAAATATGGATGGCTCGGATGGGCAAAAAATGGCCAGGCAGCAGGGACTACCAAATGCGGTTACCGTTTGGAGGCGGTTCAGATCAGACTTGTATCCAAAGATGCAGCTAAACCGGGAGAAAACAGTGATTACTATACCGAAAGAAAGATTAACCTGGGACCGGATCCGGGAATGGTAGGAAGAGCGAATCTGTACGGAAGTACTACACCTTATATTATTATGGTAGACAGAAGTGCCCATACTGTGGGAATTTATCAGGGCTGGCAGGGATGCTGGAGTAACGTCCAGTATTGGAGTTGTGCAAATGGTAAGCCGAGTACGCCAACGGTAAGTGGTGTGTTCTCTGTTGGCAACAAAGGATATTATTTTGATTCCGGAGCATACAGGTGTTTCTGGTGGACACAGTTCTACGGGGACTATCTTTTCCATTCAGTGCTTTGCTGGCCAAACGGAGCAATTGCAGACGGAAGAGTGGGAATGGCGTTATCACACGGTTGTGTGAGATTGGAAGTGCAGAATGCAAAATGGATTTATGATAATATTCCAAGAGGCACAACGGTAGTTGTATATAATTAGATTATAAGCGGCCGAGTCTCACAGATGATTTTTTAATCATCTGTGATTCAGCCGCTGATTTCATGTAACAGGATAATCCTTTGGGATACAAAGTTAGGAAATACAAAATGAAAAAGAAGACCAGAGTTATAAGTTTCATACTTTTAAGTATTTTTTTAGTCACAAATATGGGGATGCCGGTCAGAGCTGAAGAGATAGATGATTCGAACACAGATAGTTCTGAAGAAACAGTGTATGATGTGAATCTTCCGGAAGAGAATGCTGATGAAGAAGAGGATTTTTCGATAGGGGAAGGATTAACTGATATTCAGGAAGAGGGAGACGATTCAGATGTTTTGAATTATCTGGCTGAGGATAATGACGCTCCGACAAAATTAAGGATTAATTTGCTGAGTACACCTCATGGAGTGGAAAAGAGTGCGCTTTCCTTTTCATGGAGTAATAGTATGGAAAATGGTATGGAGAGCCAGAAGGCGTACCGTATCAGAATTTTTTTAAGAACAGAGAATCTGACACAGGGGACATTTGTATATGATTCTGAATGGGTAGACAGTTCGGATAATACATCTGTGTTATATGATCTTTCACAGGAACTTGCTGATAATGAGTTGTACTATTGGCAGGTTCAGACGATGAATGAGGATGGTAAAGAGAGCTCTTTCTCAGAGCCACAGGCATTTTCAACTGCGGTCGGGTCAGAATGGGCTGGCAGAAACGGAATCTGGGGGAGCGATGGACAGAAGACGGTTTTTTTACGTCGTAAGCTGCAAAGACCTGACAATCTTGAAAGGGCAGTGTTAAGTGTGACTGCCACGTCTGCTGACGAAACAAAGCAATATGTATATAATTTATATGTAAACGGAGAGGAGATCGGACTGGGTCCGGTAAGAACGAATGGAAAAACAGCGTATTATCATACCTATGATATTACGGATTTACTGACAGAGGAAGAGAATATAATTGGTTCAATCTGTTATTCGGAAAAAAAGGCATCTTTTTTGTCTCAGATTACTTTTTTCTATTCAGACGGAACCAAAGAAATCATAGATAATACGGCGCGAGATACGGGTGCGTGGAAGGTGAAAAATGCTGATAATGTTTTCGTTGGAAATAATAACAGTTCCATCGGAACAAATTATTATACAGCAAGACAGGATAATCTGAACGTATCACAATATCCTTTTGACTGGTGTACTGCAGGATATGCGGATGGAGGCTGGTCAGTGCCGGTGGTGAAGGATTATTTAAGTAATTATGAATTAAAACCATCCGGGCTGGCAGGTATGAAGCGATATCCGGTGACTCCTCAGTCTGTGGAAAAGCAGGCAGATGGCTCCTGGCTTGTTGATTTCGGGAGCGAGATTGTTGGAGGAATAGAACTGAATATTTCTTCAGGCGGAGGTGCGATAACGCTGGAATACGGAGAAGAGCTGGATGAATCCGGTAATGCTAAATATAAGCTGAGCACGGGTAATGTGTATCAGGAGACATGGACTCTGAGAAGTGGATGGCAGAAAGTATCCGGTATCGGCATGAAGACTTTTCGTTATGTAACAGTCAGAAACTGTGCAGATAATATCGGAACAGATAATATAATGGGACTGACAATACGTCAGGAATTTGAAGATGAAGCCTCCTCTTTTTCTTCGTCAAACAATCTGTTGAATGAACTGTATAACATGATGAAATACACCAGCAAGATTACGGCCCAGGACTTATATGTGGATACACAGAACAGGGAGAGGAATCCTTACGAGGGTGATGCACTGATCACTACAATGAACAGTTACAGTTTTTCGGAAGCTTCGCCTTCTGCGAAGTTTACAGCAGAATATTTATTGGATAATACGACATGGCCTGCCGAGTATTCACTTTATAATATTATGCTAATATATGAGAATTACATGTATACCGGTGATATGCGTAATCTGGAACAGTCCTATCAGAAGTTGAAAGAAAAAAGTCTTGAGGAATATTTTGATTCTTCGGTGGGACTGATGGGAGATATTACATCTCCGAGGGTTTCGAATCAGAAAATCATGGTGGATTGGCCATCAACAGAAACCGATGGATATAATAAAGAAGAATCCTATTATAATACAGTATTCAACGCTGTGTGTGCAGGCGGATATGCTGATATGGCATCCATTGCAGAAGCTCTGGGTCACACGGAGGAGAGTGAGTATTATAAAGGTCTTTCTGATACGATACGCCAGAATATGATTAAAAAGCTGTATAATTCAGAAACAGGAGAGTATTATGACGGGCTGGATGTTAATGGAAAACAGGTGAAGCATTCATCGCAGCATGCCACAGCCTATGCACTGGCATTTGGAATCTATGAGAGTCAGAGCATGGCGGATCGTATGGCCGGGGTCATTGAACAGGATCAGGAAGTGAAAATGAGTGTGTATGGAACGTATTTCCTGCTTCAGGGATTGTATCAGAGTAACCACGGTGATCTGGCGAGAAAAATTATGAGCAATCCGGATGATATTCTGGGTGTAAAAAGCTGGGCATATATGATGTATGGACTGGGTGCTACAGTGACCTCAGAAGCGTGGAACAGCGATCTGAAGTCAAATATCAGTCTGTGTCATCCATGGGGAACTGCTCCCGGAAGCATGCTGTCCAGAGGTCTGTTTGGAATCAGACCCACGGAAGCAGGATTTGATTCTTTTCAGATTAAGCTGCAGCCGGGAGGAGTCAGCCAGGCTTCCATTAAGCAGCCAACATTAAAAGGTACCATAGAAATCTCGTATACGATGGATGGCAAAGGCGGAATTTCCTGTGATGTAACAGTACCATCAAATTCAAAAGCTGATATATATATTCCTGTTTCTAAAAACAACGCTGTACTTACTGTGGATGGAAAGCGAGTTTCCGCTTCGAGGGAGGATGGATATCTGGTATATACTTTGTCGGCGGGAAGCCATACGGTGACCGCAGATGCGGGAATATATGAAGATGCATCAGAACTTGCAATGACCGATGTTGTATATGATGTATATTCCGGGCAAAAATGGAATGGAGAAGCGACAAACGGTGTGAGAGTCGGAAAAACATCCGGAGAAAAAGTAGAAGCTGTAACGTTCCGCCTGATGAATCAGCAGAATGCGGGAAATGTCGAGTATTCCGCATATATGCAGAGCTACGGCTGGCAGGACTGGGTTTCTGAAGGAGCTGCAGGAAAACCTGGGGAAGGGAAGCGTCTGGAAGCAGTTCGTCTTAGATTAACAGGAGAACTGGCTCAGCAGTTTGATGTGTATTATCGTGTGTATGTGGAAGGTTATGGCTGGCTTGACTGGGCAGAAAACGGAGAACCGGCAGGGACTTCCGGATATGCAAAAGAAGTGCGTTCTCTTCAGGCTAAGATTGTTAAAAAGAATGATGAAGCGCCGGGGACAACTGAATGCCCATATAAATCCACCAGAAAACAGATAGAATACCGTACCCATGTTCAGAGCTATGGCTGGCAGGAAAAATGTGGTGACGGCGAAGTGTCCGGTACAGTAGGAAGCGCAAAACGTTTAGAGGCAATAAAAATCAATCTGGACGATACAGAGTATTCCGGAGGTGTCACCTATTGTACCCATGTCCAGAGTTATGGCTGGCAGAACTGGAAGCAGGATGGTGAGGAGTCCGGAACAAGCGGTCAGTCTAAGCGCCTGGAAGCAATCAAAATTAAATTAACAGGTCAGATAGAAGAATATTATGACGTATATTACAGAGTGCATGTCCAGAGTTACGGGTGGCTTGACTGGGCAAAAAATGGAGAACCGGCCGGTACGGAAGGATATGCAAAACGTTTAGAAGCAATACAGATTAAGCTAGTAAAAAAAGGAAATCAGGCACCCGGAAGTACGGAAAACTGTTTCCGAAAAGCCGGGATAGCATACCGGACTCATGTTCAGAGTTATGGCTGGCAGTCGTTTGTGTTTGATGGAGACTTATCCGGAACAGAAGGAGAAGCAAAACGTCTGGAAGCCATTTCCATAGTAAATAAAGATGCACAGACTTCCGGAGATGTCGAATACCGTACCCATGTCCAGACCTATGGCTGGGAAACGTCATGGAAACGTAATGGTGAGGTATCCGGAACGGAAGGGGAAGCAAAGCGTCTGGAGGCTATTCAGATCAGGCTGACCGATGAGCTGAAACAGAAGTATGATGTATATTACAGAGTACATGTCCAGAGTTACGGGTGGCTTGACTGGGCAAAAAATGGGGAACCGGCAGGTACAGAGGGGCTTGCAAAACGCCTGGAAGCTATTGAAATCCGATATGTGGCAAAAGGGGAAGCGGCACCCGGAAAAACGGCAACACCATATATTGATGGCAGAAATGAATCAAAAGCGGAATAGAAGTGATTAAATGGAAAAGAATAAAACAAAACAAAAATCAATAACAGTGAATCTGATAGCAAATGGAATTAAGACACTGATGAGTGTACTTTTTCCACTGATTACATTTCCGTATGCTTCCAGAGTATTGGGGGCATCGGGAATAGGAAAGGTGAATTATGCTAATTCTATTATCTCTTATTTTTCTTTGTTTGCCGCACTGGGAATCAGCACATATGCTGTCCGTGAAGGCGCAAGAATCAGAGATAATCAGGATAAATTTAACAAATTTTCAAAAGAAATGCTCCGGATTAATCTGTGTACAACATTTGCGGCGTATGTTGCGTTTGCAGTGTTTTTGTGTTTTCCTGTGCTTAGAGGATACAAACCGCTTTTAATCATTTTCAGTGCAGGAATTATATTTGCTACTATCGGTATGGAATGGCTGTTTATTATTAATGAGGAGTATGCATATATTACCAAAAGAGCCGTTCTGTTTCAGCTGGTCTCATTGGTTCTGCTTTTTCTTCTGGTGAGAAGTAAAGAAGATTACTGCTGGTATGCAGCTTTAACAGTCATCTCTTCGGGAGGATCGGCAATATTAAATTTGTGGCATTCCAGAAAGTTTATTGATTGGAAGAAGAAATATGATTATGAATACCGAAGACATCTCAGACCGATTCTTCTGATTTTCGGAACCAGTGTTGCTTCCAGTATTTATATGACGATGGATACAACTATGCTTGGGGCAATGAAGGGGGATACGGCAACCGGTATCTATACGGCGGCGGTGAAAATTAATCTGGTAGTCAGTACCCTGATTGGAACCGTTTCTTCGACGATCCTTCCAAGAGTGTCATATTATATAGGAAATGGTCTGAAAAAGGAATATGAACAGTTGATGAAAACATCCGTCAACATGCTGCTGATGATAGCAATTCCGGCATCTATTGGTATGATGTGCACCAGTGATATCCTGATCCTGTTGTTCAGCGGGGCAGAATTCATAGGGGGAAGCCTGGCAGCAAAGATATTGTCAGCAAAAGTAGTGGTTGCAGCTATTAACCGGATTCTGGCTTATCAGGTGTGTACACCTTATAAAAAAGACAAAGAGGTCCTGGTCTCAACTATTTTAGGAGCGGTATTTAATCTGATTGCCAATGCGGTGCTGATACCGTTATTTGGAGTCAATGGTGCGGCGATAGCGACTCTTGGATCAGAGGTTGTGGTATTTATCGTTCTTTCATGGTATTCCCGTCAGGTGTTTGAAATGAAAAGCCTGTATAGTTGTCTTCCAATATATTTGGTTTTGAGTGCTGGTTTTTTTGCAGTACGGGCTGCAGTTGATCATCTGGTCATTGGAACTCTGTTTCGGCTTACAGCGACGGTAGGTATCAGTGCTTTGGGATATTTCGGTATACTGCTGTTAATGAAAGACCCGTATTTATGTACATTTATGAAAGGATTTATTGAGCGATTCAAAAGAAAGATAAAGCGGGGTTAATGATAAGTTTATTGTACATGTTTCCTGTTATGTGGTATCATAACATCGAGTGAATGAAAGAACTGTGAGGAAAAAGCTATGGATGCATTCAATTATAAATATATGGACGAGCTGTTTTTGGAAAATTATAAAGCTATGGATCAGATGACAATCTGCGAAGACAGGGAGTTAAGGGTTGAAATCGTTGAAAATGGCACTGTTCTGCCGTATAAAGTTGTGAATGGCGAGAAAAGAGCAGGTGTTGTAAACGAAAATGGTGAGTATATAGAATTATCAGGTTTTGATGCCATTTCTCCGGTTGACCAGTGGGGGGGCTCCTATGAACCGGAGGAGAAGCCTGCAATGATTGATGAAGAAGTAGTATATTTTGGAAGATTCTGGAAACACTGGGGTCACTTTCTGATGGATATGGTATCAAGAATGTGGTATGTTATGGACAAAGAGACCTCCTGCAGAATTGTGTATGATTCTCAGATGGAGATGGAAGGAGTTTACCTGGAATTCCTTCATTTGCTGGGAATTAAAACAGAACAGCTGATCAGAGTGGATAAGCCGACAAGGTTCAGGAAGGTGATTATTCCGGAGTGTTCTCATAAGCCGGGAATAAGCTGTAATCAGAAATATAAAGAAATATTTGACAGGGTAGCGGAGAATGCACTGGTGAATTTTGAAAAGCCGGATCTGTATAAAGGCAGGAAAATCTATTTTACCAGGCGGCAGTTGAATCTTCGCGTGCCTCTGGAGATTGGTGAGGGAGAAATTGAAGAATTATTTCAAAGAAATAATTATTTAATCGTAGCTCCGGAGAAGCACTCCTTGTCAGAGCAGATAGCAATGCTAAGACAGGCGGATACAATTGCGTGCATTGCCGGTACTCTGCCACATAATATGATGTTTGCAAAGGATGGAACCAGGCTTGTAATTATCAGGAAAACGAATAAACCGAATTATCGGCAGGTGGATGTCAATGCAATCCGAAGTTTGAATGTGACGAATGTAGATGCACATATTTCATTGAAGGCTGTCGGACCCGCAGGTCCGTTTATTGTGGATTACAACCGGAATGTTATGAATTATTTCAGGGATAACCACATGGTCTGCGATTCCATAGGGATTAAGCAGCATTTGAGAAGACTTAAAAAACTGCTCTGGTATATACCGGTTTATATTCTGAGAAACAGAAATGCGAAGAGAGAAGTTCCCTTGTATGATGGCAGGGGCTTTTCAACTACAGAGACGGCAAAGAAGGAATTATTCCGCTTTTATATAAAAAGACTATAGTTCTTTGGTGAAGGGGATGAAATTTTGAGTGAATCAATAGGATTTGTAATACTTCATTATAATACGATAAAAGAAACCATAGACTGTGCAGAATCAATCAGACACAATATAGATACGGAAAAATATCATATCGTTATTGTTGACAATGCTTCACCGAACGGCACCGGCAGGAAACTGGCAGAAAAATATAAGAATTCTGACAGGATAACGGTTATCAGGAATAAAGAGAACCTGGGATTTGCAAATGGAAATAATATTGGATACCGTTACTGTAAAGAGGTATTGAACTGCAGTTTTGTATGTGTACTTAACAATGATACCCTGGTGATTCAGAAAGATTTTTTTGCAGTAGTTAAAAAGGAATATGCACGAAGCAGCTTCAGCATCATGGGACCTCAGATTATTTTAAAAAATGGAAAGATTAATTTATTGTATTATCGCTTTCCGGATGCGGAGCATTTTCGAAATGAGTTAAAGATGCATAAAAAGGATTATCTGGCTATGAAGTGGCATCTGAATTATCCTTATGTTGCATTTAAGCTTCTGAGAAATCAGGTGCGCAGAATATTTGGAAAAGAAAAAAAATCCCCATACAGACAGTATCAGTTATTCGAACATCTGGATCAGAGAAGAGAAGATGTTGTGCTTCATGGATGCTGCATTATTTTCTCACCGCAGTATGCACAGCATTATGAGGAAGCTTTTGATCCGCGCACTTTTTTGTATAAAGAAGAAGAGCTGCTGTATCTGAGATGCCGGAAAAGAAATTTAAAAATCGTATATAATCCGGAGTTAATGATAAAGCATCTGGAGGATGTGGCTACAAATTCAATTAATAGAAAAAGAAGAAATAAAATTATGTTCTGGCTGGAAAACCAGATTCGTTCTCTGGAAATCCTGATAAATGAATTAGAAGAAGGAGTGTAAAGGTATGCTGGTATCTATTATTATTCCAATGTATAACAGAGAGAAAACAATAAAGATGGCTGTGGAAAGTATTCTGGAACAGACCTGTCAGGATTTCGAGCTTATCATTGTGGATGACTGCTCTACCGATCGCTCGGTGGAGATTGTAAAAAATATAGATGATGACAGGATTCGTCTGATTATCTGTGAGAAGAATGGAGGAGCGTGTGCTGCCAGAAATATCGGTATAGAGAATGCGCAGGGTGAATTTATTGCCTTTCAGGACAGTGACGATTTCTGGCATGCGGATAAACTGGAAAAGTCGCTTTATTATTTGAAGAGAGAGGATGCCGATATGGTATTTTCTGCTCTTATGAGAGAAGAAGAAAAAAAAGGAAAGATCATCAGAAGTCGTCTGCCGGTATATAATCTGAATCAGGAGAGCGACAAGCTTGGACGGGTTATGTGGCAGAATTGTGTAAGTACACAGACAATCGTTGCGAAAAAAAGTTTATTTCAGGATGTATGTTTTGATCCTGTGTTTCCACGGTTTCAGGATTGGGATTTTATCATTCAGGTTTTACTGAAGCAAAAAAAAGTCTATTTTATCGATGAAGCACTTGTAGACTGCTATGTTGTTGAGAACAGCATAACATCTGACGGAAGAAAAGCTGTTAAGGCATTGAGATTGATGGAAAAAAAATATATGCATGAGTTTGGAAAAAGGCCGGATATTTACGGGAAATTCTGTGCAAAAGCGGGATATCTGATAGAAATGTCTGGTGGCAATGGCAGTTACTATTTTAAAAAGGAGTACAGCCTTAAAAAGTCACCGGGGAAAATAGTAAAAGTAATCCTGACTTCCATGAGATTGTATCGGCCAATTAACAGCTGTTTTGGCAGTCTGATTGAGAAAATATATAAGAAAAGACGTTAAGATAAAGATAGGAGAAATATATTGTGGATAACAGACGAAAAGTCAGTATAATAATGCCGGTTTACAATTCGGAAAAATATCTGAAAAAGGCAGTAGACAGTGTGTTGAATCAGGATTTTGAAGATTTTGAACTGATTATGGTGGATGATGGAAGTCCGGATAACAGTGGAACTATCTGTGATGAATATGCAAAGAAGTACCCAAATGTAAAAGTTGTGCATAAATCAAACGGAGGCATTTGCTCTGCAAGAAATGCAGGCCTGGAGGTGGCAGAAGGAGAGTATGTCGGCTTTTGCGACAATGATGACATTTATCTGCCGCATTTGATCCGGGATAATTATGAACTGGCAAAGAAGCATAATGTGGATTTGATGAGATATGCCAAGATCAAGCGTCTGGAAAAAGATGACGGGCGTATATGGGAGATACATACCCGTATTCAGGATATGTTTATTGAAAGAAAAGATTTTTATAAATTCTATCGAAATATCAGGCGGGAAGATACGATCTGGACAGCATTTTATCGTCGGGAAATAATTGAAAAAAATCATATTCGATTCGATGAACGTTTTAAGTACGGTTCAGAGGATCTGAATTTTAATCTGCAGTTTCTGATGCATTGTGAGAAACTTGGATTTAATTCCAAAGAGTATTATTCGTGGACACAGAGGGAAAGCCGCAGTACGTCCAGAAATTTTCAGAGGGATTATCTGGAAAAAAATATGATCAACATGAATCTGGAGTATAAATTTTATTCTGAGATCTGCCATAAAAAAGTAACAAACAGAATGAAAAATGAATTTCTGATCAATTCATATGTGTATCCGATCATTGATTATATGTGTATTCAAACATGTGATATGACTTTGAGTGAAAAAGCATCATATCTCAATCGAATGAGGAATCATCCTGTTTTTGATAAAAATATTCCGAAGAAAACATTAGCGTCAGTCCGGAAGGATAATCTTCGGGTATATATTACGATGAAGTATTTTTATGAGAGAAAATATAAAAGGCTGATTATTCTTATTGATAAGGGTACCGGCCTGCTGGCAAAATTTCGTTTTAAAAAAGTGTAAGAATGCGGCAGTACTGCATCGGATTAAAAGGAGTAATTATGTACGGAGAGTATGAACCAGAGGTTTTGGAACAGCTTCATCAGGCAGAACTGAATATGCTTAAAGATTTTATGGAACTGTGTGACAGGAACGGAATTGAGTATTTTGCAATAGCAGGAACAGCAATAGGTGCTGTCAGACATCAGGGATTTATCCCGTGGGATGATGATATTGATATTGCGCTTCTGAGAGAGGATTATCATCGATTTGTAAGAGCTATGAAAAAGGATAAAGTGTTCTCTGAAAAGTATGAATTATGGGGACCGGATCAGCCACACAAATACTATAATCTGCAGCCGACACTGATGCGCCGCGGTACAGTGTTTGTGAATGAATATGCAGCAGCAGCAGGCTTCAGACCAGGCATTTTGATGGATTTATTTATATATGACAGCATTCCGCAGGAACAGAAAAAAGCGGATAAAATTATAAAAAAATGCCGGCGGTATACAGTGCTCTACAGAATTCGGAATATTAACTTTTTCAGGCTTCTGCATGGACAGCCGATGAAGCAGAAAATAAAAAATATTATCTGTGGATTTATGCGCATCGGGCTCAGGCTTCTTCCAAAGAGCGATGAAATTCTTTATCGGAGATTTCTCCACTGTGCTACTTCCTGGCGTGGCAGGTCGGATAAGTATACCTGTTTGTTTGACCCGGGATCACATATTATGGATATCCAAAAAAGTAATGCATATCCAACAGTCAGGTATCCGTTTGAAGATACGGAAATCAGGCTTCTTAAGAACTACGATGAACAATTGAGGCAGCATATGGGTGATTATATGAAGCTCCCTCCGGTAGAGAAACGTACAAATCATTGCCCGGTAGAGCTTGAGTTTGGAGAGATAGAATAAGATGAAAAAGAAAAAGCAGTACAGAGAATATGATGAAAAAACATTACGCAGGATTCAGAAAACAGAATTGGGTATCCTGAAGGATTTTATTGATATTTGTGAACGTCATAATCTGACCTATTTTGGAATTGCAGGCACGGGTATCGGAGCTCTTCGTCACCAGGGATTTATTCCATGGGATGACGATATTGATATTGCTCTTCCAAGAGAAGATTTTGAAAAGCTCATCACCTATGTGGAAGAAGAGATGGGAGATAAATATCTGATCATGAATACGGAGCGCTATCCGAATTATCCGTTGATGACAACAAGAATGACACTTCGGGGAACCCGGTTTAAAGAGGAAGCACTCAAAAACATTAAGGCTCCAATGGGTATTTTCCTTGATATATATCCTTATGATAAGGTGAGCGATAACCCGAAAGAGGCGAAAAAGCAGGCGCGGGATGCATGGTTTTGGAGTAAACTGCTTATTCTTCGCAGCATTCCGTTTCCGATGCTGGGATTTTCCGGATGGAAAGCAAAAGCAGTACATGCAGTTTGTGGGATGATACATCTGGTTTTATCCGTGTGCCATGTGCCGAAACTTTGGATTTATAAGAAAGCCTATGAGGCGGAAACAAGATTTAATCATTATAAAACAACAAAGAAATTGAATTTTTTATGTGATACAAGTCCATATATGAACACGTATTATGTGAAAGATATTTTCCCACTGCAGAAATTGCCGTATGAAGACATTATGCTGAATTTCCCACATAATCTTCACGATAATCTGACGGGAATGTATGGGGATTATATGAAACTTCCGCCGGAAGAAAAAAGAAAAAATCATTATCCATATGAATTGAAGTTTCCAAAAAGGGAGAATTGATATGAAGTATTACGTGAATGAACATATAAAAAACACACAAAGAGTTTTTCCGGGACAGGGCAGATATGATTATTATCGTTATGATATGAATGAAAATCCGGAAGGGTTGCCAAAAGAATTCGTGGATTCTGTGTTAAAAGAAATCACACCGGAGTTTTTGTCAGTTTACCCGGAACCGGACCGGTTTCTTCAAAAATATGCTGACTATATTGGGGCAGAGTACGAAAACGTGCTCACTACCAATGGATCTGATATGGCAATTCGTTATTTGCTGGAAACTTTTGGTGAAGTTGGAAAAGAAGTGGTTACGGTATCGCCATCCTTTGAAATGTACTGGGTGAATTGCAGTATCCTTGGTCTGAAACATGTCCCGGTATCCTATGAAGAAGATCTGACAATCTGCATAGATAAAATTCTTGCGGCAATTACTTCGGATACCAGAATCATAGTATTGCTGAACCCCAATAATCCGGTCGGAAATGTTTATTCAGAGGAAGAGCTGGAACAGGTAATAGAACGGGCAAAAGAAGTTGGTGCCATTGTTATTATTGATGAAGCATATCACTATTTTTACCCAAATACTTTTCTCAGATATGCATTGAATGAAGAAAATGTAGTTGTTCTGAGGACATTTTCGAAATTAATGTCTTTAGCAGCATGCAGATTGGGAGTTATCATCAGTAATCCGGAGATTATAAACTATGTAAAAAAAGGAAGACTGACTTTTGATGCAAATTCCATTGCACTTTTGTTTGCCGAAAGATTAATCGATAATCCGGATATTATTGAACAGATGATCGATATTGAAAACAGGGGAAAAAAGTATACACTGGACAGCCTCAGGGAACATGGTTATGAGTGTCGTGACTGCAGAGGGAATTTTATTTTTGTGAAGCCAAATCATGACGCAAAAGAAGTTTCCGACAGACTGGCTGACAAGAAGAAAGTTCTTGTGCACCCCTATGGGAACCCGTTGTTGAAGAAATATATACGTGTCTCAATTGGTTCATGTGAAGCAATGAAGATTTTCTTAGATGCATTTTATGAAATCGATGCTTAGGAGAGTTATATGAAGAAAGTAATTACTTACGGTACCTACGATTTACTGCATTACGGACATATACGACTGTTGGAAAGAGCCAGGGCACTGGGAGATTATTTAATCGTCGGCGTTACGGCAGATGATTTTGATAAGACCCGTGGAAAGATTAATGGAAAGCAGTCTCTGATTGAAAGAATAGAAGCAGTGCGTGAGACCGGGCTTGCAGATGAGATTATTGTCGAAGAGTATCAGGGGCAGAAAATTGATGACATCAGAAGATATGGAGTGGATATTTTTGCTATCGGTTCAGACTGGGAAGGGAAATTTGATTATCTGAAGGAATACTGCCAGGTCGTATATCTTCCGCGTACAGAAGGAGTATCCAGTTCTGAACTGCGCAGCCGCAATCATGTTTTTCGTATAGGAATTGTCGGAGAATCGGCAATGGTGGACAAGTTTGTCGCAGAGGTCCGGTATGTAAATGGTGCAGAGGTCACAGGTGTATGCAATGGTTATGAGAAAACTGAGTATGAAGAACTGTTGAATAAATCAGATGCAGTATATGTGGTTTCAAATCCAAAGGAGCGTGCAGGCTTAGTGAAGCGAGCACTGCTGAAAGGAAAGCATGTGCTGTGTGAATCACCGGTCGCAGAGACGGAAAGTGATTGCAGATACCTTATGAATCTGGCTGAAGAGAAAAAACTAATTTTAATGGAAGCAATAAAGACAGCTTACGCTACGGCATATCACAGACTTTGCCTTCTTGCGAAAGGCGGAGTAATCGGCAAAGTTGTTTCTGTCGAGGCAACCTGTACAAGTATGCGGGAACAGGATACAGAATACAGCAGGGCAGAGCAGAGATGGGGAAGTCTGTCTGATTGGGGACCGATTGCACTTTTACCGGTTTTTCAGATGCTGGGAACAAACTATCTGAATAAGAGGATCGTTTCCTGGATCGAATCAAAGGCTGAAAGGTATGATGCATTTACAAAAATTGATTTTTTATATCAGAATGCCGTGGGTTCAATTAAAGTCGGAAAAGGTGTTAAATCAGAAGGAATACTTGTAATTACAGGAACAAAAGGATATATTTATGTTCCGGCACCATGGTGGAAAACAGATTATTTTGAAGTAAGGTATGAAAATCCGGAACAGAATAAGAGATATTTTTATCAGTTGGATGGTGAAGGAATCCGTTATGAGATTCTGGAATTCCTGCGTTCGGTTGAAACGGGCGTAAAAGGAACCTATCTGGACGATGAAATTGCACTGGCAATCAGTTCAGTGATTGAAGCGTATAACAGCAATGAAGATGTACTGACTATTGAAAATGCCTGATGGGATGGAGGATGGAGTATGAATGTTGCATTGATTTTTGCCGGAGGTTCCGGCAAAAGAATGAATTCAAAATCAAGACCAAAACAATTTCTGGAGCTCCACGGTAAGGAGATTATCATTTATACAATCGAACATTTTGAAAAACATCCGGAGATTGATGCCATTGCGGTTGTCTGTATTGAAGAATGGATAGATTATCTGAAATTGATTTTGAAGAAAAACTGTATTGAGAAAGTGAAATGGATTGTTCCGGGAGGCGCTACGGGACAGGATTCAATTTATAACGGGCTTCAGGTGATACATGAAAACTGTCCGGAAGATTCAGTCGTACTGATACATGACGGAGTAAGGCCGCTGATCAACGAGGAACTTATCACAGCCAATATCAGATGTGTGGAGGAGCATGGATCTGCAGTGACGGTTGCCCCGGTTACGGAAACAGTAATGCTTACAGCGGATGATAATCAGGTTTATACAAGTGTGGAACGAAGCAGATGCCGTATGGCGAAGGCGCCTCAGGGTTATTTTTTAAAGGATATCTATGCGGCACACAGGAAAGCAATTGCTGATAACATTCATGATAAGATTGATTCTGCAACGATGATGAGTGACTATGGGTATTCTCTTTATACAGTAGAGGGGGGACCGGAGAATATCAAGATTACGACCCCTTCAGATTTTTACATTTTCAGGGCATTAATTGATGCCATGGAAAATTCACAGATATTTGGCATTTAGAATGGAGAAAAAATGGATCACATTTTATTGGAAGATATAGAATATATTGCAAATTCAGCTGACATTGCCTGGGACAGGCTTCGGAATAAGGCAGTACTGATTACCGGGGCATCGGGTCTTATCGGTTCACAGATTGTATTTGCACTGGATAAATATAACCAGCTGTATGATGGAGAAATCCGCATATATGCATTGGTGCGGAATATAGGAAAAGCGGAAAAATTATTTAGAGACTGTACAGGTTTTGTGCATACAGTAACAGGGGATATTCAGGCGGATATTGATATCGAAGATGATATAGACTATATTATACATGGAGCCAGTATGACCAGCTCCAGGGATTTCGTAGATTATCCCGTAGAAACAATACTGACGGGAATGAACGGAACGGATAATGTGCTGAAATTTGCAAGGAACAAAAAAGTAGAAAGTATGGTATACCTCTCATCACTGGAAGTGTATGGCGTTACAGATCCGGATAAAATGAGTATCCGGGAGGATGAGTACGGTTATATTGACCAGCTTGTTCCGAGAAGCAGCTATTCTGAGGGAAAGCGGATGGCAGAGTGTCTCTGTATATCCTATGGAAATGAGTATAATGTTCCTGTAAAGATAGCGAGATTGTCCCAGACTTTCGGACCGGGAGTGTCCTATGGGGATAACAGGGTATTTGCACAGTTTGCAAGATGTGCAATAGAAGAAAAAGACATCGTGTTGAAAACAAAGGGGGAAACATACAGAAATTACTGTTACATCAGAGATGCAGTTATGGGAATTCTGTGCGTTCTCCTGAAAGGCAGAGACTGTGAAGCTTATAATATTGCAAACAAAGCAACAGGAATCAGTATTTGTGAAATGGCAAAGCTGGTTGCTCATGATATTGCAAAGGATAAGATTAAAGTTGTTTTTGATATTGCAGAAGATGTGTCAAAGCTGGGTTACGGACCGACGATTAAAATTGCTCTGGATACTGCGAAAATAGAAGAACTCGGCTGGAAAGCGGAAGTAGATTTGCGGGATTCGTTTGAACGCATGATTCAGAGCATGAAGAGTTTTGATTGACTAAATTAAAGAAATGGATGGAAAAATGCATAAACATACTTTTGTGATCTGCGCATACAAGGAAAGTCCATATTTGGAGGAATGCGTGAATTCACTGATTCGACAAACAAAAAAAGAGAATATTCTGATCATTACATCAACACCTAATCCCTACATTGAAGGAATTGCAGAGAAATATCAGATTCGGTACTTTGTAAATGAGGGAAAGGGAGGAATAACAGAGGATTGGAATTTCGGTTATAAGTGTGCAAAGGAAAAGTGTCACAGTGATTATATCACCATCGCACACCAGGATGATGTATATGAAAAAGGCTATCTTTCGGCGGTCCTCAGATCAGCGAAGCAGGCAGAACATCCTCTTATAATATTTGGTGATTATTATGAAATACGGGATGGGCAGAGAATTCTGAAAAATAAAATATTGAATATAAAAAGGCTGATGCTTCTTCCGCTTCGCATCAGAGGACTTCAGAGATCCAGGTGGGTAAGACGAAGAATTCTTTCATTTGGGTCACCAATCTGTTGTCCATCGGTTACTTTTGTGACGAATAATCTTCCGGAAGTTATTTTCGAGAATCATTACCGGGCATGTGAAGACTGGGAAGCATGGGAAAAGCTGTCCGGATTAAAAGGCGAGTTCGTATATATTCCCAGGCTGATAATGGGACACAGGATTCATGAGGATTCGGAGACTACGGCGGCAATCGGTGATAATAAAAGAACGGCGGAAGAGTTGGAGATGTTCTGTAAATTCTGGCCGGAGTGGTTTGCGCGGTTATTACTAAGACAGTATTCGAAAGGACAGCAGTCTAACGAATTGGAACAGACTGCAAAATAATATAGGTTATGAAAAAATTAATTATTATTCCCGCATATAATGAGGAAAGCAATATAGAAAAGACAGTAACGGCTATTCAGAAGAACGCAGCAGGATTTGACTATGTGATCATCAATGACTGTTCGGTAGACCATACAAGGGAGATCTGTGAGGAAAAAGGATATAATATCGTAAATCTTCCCATTAATCTCGGTATTGGGGGGGCTGTTCAGACCGGATATAAATATGCGTTAGAATATGGATACGACGTTGCGGTGCAGGTGGACGGTGATGGACAGCATGATCCGGAATTTCTGGATACGATGGCAAAGCATTTGATGGATAATCATTTGGACATGGTCATTGGTTCCCGGTTTATTGAAAAACAGGGATTTCAATCATCAAGGCTTCGGCGGGTTGGAATTGTTTTCTTTTCAAAATTAATTTTCCTTCTTACCGGACATAAAATTACAGATCCCACATCAGGGCTCAGAATGATAGGAAGAAATGTCATGCAGGTATTTGCAGCCGATTATCCAAGAGACTATCCGGAACCGGAGACAGTTGTGGCGGTTTTGAGAAGAGGGATGAAGATTGAGGAAATTCCCGTGATCATGAAAGAGAGAGAAGGAGGAGTCTCATCAATTTCATTGAAGAAATCGGTTTATTATATGATAAAAGTTACATTGGCCATTCTTATAGAAAGAATCAGAAAATATTAGAGGTGCGAGTATGATGAAGATAAGAATACAGATCATTGTTGCGGTAATCATAATTACTGCATTGTGCGTGATCATAAATATGATAAGAAGAAAAAGGCTTGAGCTCAGATATGCTTTGGCCTGGCTGATCGTAGGAGTAGGTATATTGATTCTGGACATCTTCCCGAATCTTATGAAATGGCTTGCAGTACAAGTTGGAATTGCCAGTCCGGTCAATATGCTCTTCTTTTTTGGATTCTGCTTTTCGCTGATGATCATATTCGTGTTGACGGTGGCAATTTCCAGAATGTCAATTCGTATCAAACAGCTTGCGCAGGAGCTGGCTCTTTACGAAAAAAAGGAAGCAGATAAGAAGAATGATGAGAAGTTCTGATATTTTTGGTTGAAATGGGAGTTCTTGATAGTTATAATATTCAATGTTATAATGATAGAGAAAATGTATTTAGGTCTGGAGGATTATTGTGTCAACTTATATTCAAAATTTTTTGCGGTTTATACCACTTTTGCAGGAATTGGTGGCGAGAGATATTAAAATCAAATACAGAAAGTCGATTTTAGGGGTTTTGTGGACGTTGCTGAACCCTTTATTTATGATGATAGTTCTGTCGGTTGTATTTTCTAATATTTTTAGATTTGATGTAGAAAATTTTCCGTTGTATCTCTTGAGTGGACAGGTTATTTTTAACTTTTTTGTGGATTGTACTACCAGTTCTATGACATCGATTATCGGAAGTGCTGCTTTGATTAAAAAGATATATATTCCCAAATATCTTTTTGTTATTTCAAAGGTGCTCTCCTGTTCCATTAATCTGATGGCATCATTTACAGCCCTGATCTGTGTGACACTTGTTATGAGAATGGAGTTACATGTGACTTTGCTCCTTGTAATCGTACCATTGATTTTCCTGGTTATGTTCTCACTGGGAGTAAGCATGATTCTTGCGTCTATGGCGGTGAAATTCAGGGATATTATTCATCTTTATTCTGTTTTCACAACGGCACTTTTGTATTTAACACCGGTTATTTATCCGATGTCCATACTGCCGGAGAAGATTAAAATGCTGGTAATGCTGAACCCTATTACAAATATTGTAATGATGTTCCGTAATTTGTATATGTATAATACGCTTCCAAGCTTTGGTTCATTTTTTGTTGCAGCAGCCGAATCTATATTGATTTGTGTGCTTGGAGCTTATGTATTCTGGAAGAAACAGGATGAGTTTATTTTGAATTTGTAGGAGTATATCATGAAAGATGTAATTATTAGTGTGGAAGATGTTTCAATACGTTTTAATCTTGCACGGGAAAAAGTGGATAATTTAAAGGATTTTTTAATTAGAAAGGCAAAAGGCAAGATTGCCTACGATGAGTTCTGGGCATTGCAGCATATTAATCTGGAGATTGAGCGCGGAAGTTCGGTAGGACTGATCGGTCTGAACGGATGCGGTAAAAGTACACTGCTGAAGACGATTGCGGGCGTTTTAAAGCCTACGACCGGAAAGGTTACCGTAAAGGGCAGTATGGCTCCGCTGATTGAACTGGGAGCCGGCTTCGATATGGATCTTACAGCGAGAGAGAATGTTTTCCTGAATGGAGCGATACTGGGTTATTCCAGAAAAGAAATGGAGCAGTACTATGATGATATTGTTGCGTTTTCTGAACTTCAGGATTTTATGGATGTACCAATTAAGAATTTTTCATCCGGTATGATCTCACGTATAGCATTTGCTATTGCTACAATTGGTAAACCGGATGTGCTGATCGTGGATGAAGTACTGGCAGTAGGAGATTTCCGTTTTCAGCAGAAATGTGAAGAACGAATTAAGAAGATGATGACACAGGATACGACGGTTCTTTTTGTATCTCACAGTATTGAACAGGTGAAAATGATCTGTGAGAAGGCAGCATGGATTGAGGCCGGACATTTGAAAATGTACGGGGATGTGCAGGAAATTTGTGATTTGTATCAGCAGTCGTAGTAAGAGGTGTGCAGATGGGTAAGAAAGTGAAATATGGTGTGAGCATAATCATAATGCTCATTTTGATAATTTTATACTCTTTTGTTGATAAGAAGTATCCGGTTTATGACGAGGATATACCGATAGAAGAGTATGTTTTGAGTGAAGAGCTGACGGACGGCGACAGTATTTCCCAGACTTTCCGCGCAGAGACAGAAAGTATAAAGGCAGTCAGCTTGAAATGTACTGTTAATGGAGATGCATCCAGTGGAGATTTTCTGTATACATTATATGATGAGAGTGGAAATGAGGCGGGAACAGGCCAAATTGCACTTTCTGATTTGAAAAGCGGAAAATTTAATATGTTTGAATTTGATACGATAGAGAATTGTCAGGGAAAAGATTATACATTTGAAGCAAAAGCAGAAAATGTCGGTGAAAACAGTATTTCCCTGTATAAGACTGTTTCAACGGAAGAGAATACGACCATGGAGCAGAATGGTGTTAAAACAGAAGGAACCCTTGTGATGCGAGAGGTGACACATGTGTTTGACTGGGAGACCTTCGTTGTGGTGTTCTGCTTTGCAATTTATATTATAGTGTTTATTAAGATGTTGTAC
This sequence comes from Sporofaciens sp. SGI.106, assembly GCF_050314255.1. Taxonomy (NCBI): domain Bacteria; kingdom Bacillati; phylum Bacillota; class Clostridia; order Lachnospirales; family Lachnospiraceae; genus Sporofaciens; species Sporofaciens sp. SGI.106. The sequence goes on along the minus strand of NZ_JBNPMZ010000003.1, from coordinate 210,749 downwards.
AAATTCTTTAGTTAGGATAAAAGGAGGACAGGTATGAATTCTAAGAAAATTTTGGTAACAGGTGCAGGTGGTTATATTGGAAGATATGTGGTATCAACATTACTGGATTTTGGAATGAGTGTTACAGCGGTCGATATCCGTACAGAGGGGATCGATGAAAGAGCAGAATCACTGCAGTATGACATATTCAATGGAAAAGAATCCATTTATACGGATCTTGGAGAACCGGATGTATGTCTTCATCTGGCATGGAGAGATGGTTTTGTTCATAACAGCAATGCACATATGGAATATCTCTATGATCATTATGTGTTTGCGAAAAATATGGTGGAGGGCGGTCTGCGTCAGTTTGCCGCTTTGGGATCCATGCATGAGGTTGGATATCATGAGGGAGCAATTGATGAGAATACAGGCTGTAATCCCAAGAGTCTGTATGGTATTGCGAAGAATGCCCTGCGTCAGTCTCTTCAGCTTTTAAGTGAGCAGGAAAAGTTCTGTTTCCAGTGGCTGCGGGGATACTATATCATGGGAGATGATTTGAAAAATCACTCTATCTTTACCAAAATCCTGGAAGCAGAGAAGGAAGGAAAAGAGTTTTTCCCTCTGAATCTGGGAACAAACCAGTATGATTTTATTACGATTGAAAATATGGCAAGAGAGATTGCCTTAACAGTGATACAGGATGAAGTATCCGGTGTGATTAATTGCTGTACAGGAAATCCGGTATCTCTTAAGAACAAGGTGGAAGAGTTTATTGCGGAACGTAATCTTGCAATACGTCCGCAGTATGGTGTATTTCCGGAGAGAAGCTATGATTCCCCGATCGTCTATGGAGATACAAAAAAGATTTCTGCTATTATCATGAATGCGAAGGGCAATCAGGAAGTTGAACATGCAGTTTCCGTTCTGAAGGAAATTGTTGCAAAATAGGAGAGAAAAATGGAAAAGATCAGTATACAGATACAGTCAGTTTTATATCATAATGATCCGGAAGCAATTGAGAAAGCCATTGCAAACGTGGCTAATGCAATATCCGTTTATCAGAAAAAACAGGGACCGCTGGAGTGTGAATTCTATTATGGTGATGCTTCCAGGGAACCGGTATTTTCAGATGACGAGATGAGTAAGCTCAAAGAAAAGTATCCACAGTTAAATGATATCAGGTGTAATTTTTTTCATGAAAATACAGGAACGGCAAAAGGTCATAACCGTCTGGCAAAAGAGTGCAAAATGGACTATATTATGGTCATGAATCCGGATGTTCTGGTAACACCAAGATTCTTTATTGAGATGTTAAAGCCTTTTGAAGATAAAAAAGTAGGACTTACAGAAGCGAGACAGACACCGATCGAGCATCCGAAGGAGTACAGTGTACATTCTTTTCATACCAGCTGGTCAACAACTGCCTGTGTGATCTTCCCTACACATGTTTACAGAGAGGTACACGGATTTGATGAGGCATCATTTTTTATGTACTGTGATGACGTGGATTTTTCATGGAGAATCAGAATGGCGGGTTACAGGCTTTGTTACAGACCGAATGCTGTGGTATATCATGCAAAACGTCTGTCTGTAAGCGGAGCATGGCAGCCGACAGCGGCAGAGAGATATTATTCGGCAGAGGCTGCCTTGATGATGGCATATAAATGGTCACAGGAGGACAGACTCAAAAAACTGCTCTGGGATTTTAAGCGCAGTAAAGATGAAGTGTTTAATAAGGCAGCACAGGAATTTAGGAACCGTCAGAAATCGGGAAGATTACCAGAGAAGCTGGATAAGGATCATAAGATAGCGACATTCATAGACGGAGAATATGCAAAGCATCGCTTTGTTATGTAGAATTATCAGAGGAAGAAATTATGGAAAATGTGATGAAGAATATTCAGAGTGTTTTAAAAACACTGGGAATAGAAGAAGGGACAATAATAAATATTGCTGATCTTCCGGAGGATGGTTTTGGTGATTCCATCAGGACTGAGAAGCTTTGCTTTAATGATGTGGAAAGCTTTCTGGAAAATCATTCCGGGGTGAAAGGCATTATAGCAGATAAAAAGATTCTGGAAGAACAGGAGAAATTTATGTCTCAGAGTCTGCGTCAGAAAATGGCGGAGATGGATGTGGCATTGATTATTTGTGTGGAAAATCCGGTGGACAGACAGACTGTTTTCAAACTGCTGTCCGGTCAGGAAACTTCTCATTTGGATATTCACGGATATACAGGTGCAGGGGTTTCTGAGCTTATGCAGAAATCCGGATTTACGCTGGTTGCAGAAGAAAGTCTGCTGTCAGAGGTCAAAGATGAAAAAAGTGGGCATTCATTTCTGGCAGAAGGCAGTATGATACATCACTACCTGACGTGGCTGGATGAGTATGTAGGGGCAAAACTGGATGCAAAGTATCTGGTGCAGGCATATAGGGCGGAAAAAACAGATATTGTGGCGGACAGTACAAAAGAACATCCTTTCTTATCTATTATAACGAGAACACAGGGACGCAGACCGGAGGCACTCAGCGAGACATTTCTCTCACTGAATGGACAATCCTGTATGGACTTTGAAGTTCTGGTGATGGGACATAATCTGAACAGCGAAGAACGCGGTACTGTTGAAGAAATAATCGAAGAAACACCGGATTATCTGAGAGAAAAAATAAGATTTATTCCGGTAGAAGGCGGCAACAGATCCACTCCGATAAACCGTGGATTTGAAGCGGCTTTAGGAGAATATGCAGTTATTCTGGATGATGATGATATCGTGTTTGATAACTGGGTATCTTCTTTTAAAGAAAAGGCAGAGGAATGTCCGGGAAGTGTGCTCCATGCTTATGTGATTGCACAGGATTGGGCTTCTATCCAGATGCCGACCGGAGAAAATGTGCTGCGGGCATGCGGTTCACCGCAGAGTCAATTCTGTAAGGATTTCAACTGGATCAGTGAATTGAATGGAAATTACTGCCCGGTACTGGGACTCGCATTCCCACTGTATCCTTTTAGAAAAATGCATTTCAGATTTGATGAGACTCTGGATACGACAGAGGACTGGGATTTCCTGATGCGTGTTGCAAGTATCTGCGGAGTTGCAGATATAAAGGAGCCTACCAGTATTTATCGTCTCTGGAAGAATTCGGAAAATTCTCATTCTCTGCACACGCAGAAGGAGTGGGATGATAATCGGAAGAAGATTCAGAACAGATTCCGGAAGAAGCCGTTATTGCTGCCGGAGCGCTATGCGGATGAGCTGATCCGTCTTCAGGACAAGCAGCCGGGATTGTTTGGCGGAAAGAAGAATATAAAGGGTGTGATGACTCCTCTCTATTATGATAATGGATATGGATATACAGAAAAATGTGTTTCCAGAACCGGCAGCCGTGTGGAACTACCAAGTCTTCATTATGAATTCCTCGATTTTGAATCTTTAGGAGAAATATCCAGCATCCGCTGGGATCCGTATGAATTTGGAAATATTTACCTGGAAAACCTGAGAATTGAGATTTATACGGCAGATGGCAGAGTGATCGTAAAGAGGACAAATGGTGTCAGCACAAATGGTTTTAAAGCTGGGAACAGGATCTTCTTCTTCCATCCGGATCCGCAGGTCATTATTCGTTTCCGGAAAAAGCAGGTGATTAAAAAAGTGGTCATCACAGGAATGTTCAGTGATGAGATCACCGAAGATATGCACAATTATCTGGCAATGCAGTATGATGCCAATGTAGTTCAAAAGACGAAGAAGGCGGTTAAGATCGTCGGCAAGAAGATATTACGAAAATAAGAGATGGAGGAGTCAATAATGGGGATGATCTGGTTTTGCTTATGCTTTCTGGCACTTTACAGCTCTATTATTTGTGTAAATAAAACAGAAGAAAAACAAAATGGGGTAGTCTGGGGGATCATGTCCTTTATTGTTGTGTTGTGTTTTCATGGTTTTGCGGGGGCTATTCTGAATATGGTCAGAATTCCCCTCAATATCTGGAGTATCGGGGCAGCAGATATCCTGTCGGGTGGATTTATTTGGTTTCGGATTATCAGATCTGGAAAACGTCAGCAATATTCCTGGCGGAAACGGGACGGGATCGCGCTGATTATACTCATGGTTCCGGTCATCTATGCGGCTTTGTGTCAGTTTGGTCCCGGGTTGAATATGAATTATATAGCGTCAGACGGCTGTACACATTACCGTATGGCGTTGGAGGTTGTGAAATCACAGTCGGTCAAGAGCATGTTTTTTGCACCGTTGAACAATGCGCTGTTTTTGGAGATTTTTGAAAATTTCTTTAAGGCAACACAGCTTTATCGTGTATTTATCCTTTCGGATATTCTGATGTTCTACCTTGCAGGTGCTGTTTTTTATGCATTGCTGGCAGATAAGGCGAATACCAGGGGAAAGTGGGGACTGGCTGTCGGTATAACGATTATTTATATGATGGGATATCCGCATAACAATCTGGTGTATGGATTTAACTATCTGGGGATATCCATTATCCTGATCATCTATCTTGCATGGGTGATTCAGTTCTACTTTAGGAATGATATGGATAAAAACCTGTCCATTCTTTTGCTCTCACTGGGATGCTATGGAGTTGGAATCTGTTACAGCATGTTTGCACCGGTAGTGTTTATGGCAGTGTGTCTGGCAGTTTCATCCGGAATCTGGAAAAACCGCAGAGAGAACAGTAAATGGTTTGTGACTTTTATTGTGGATAACCTGAAAATATTTTTGATCCCATGTATTCTGGTGATTATTTACAGTCTGATTGCTCAGTTTGGATCCACCAATGTTGGTCAGTCCATAGGAGGCGGACTGGCAATGGAAGGTGGAATATACAGAGATTTATTTTCGAATTTTATTTTCTGGCTTCCCTTTGCTCTGTTTGGAATCTATCTGATCGTGAAAAACAGAGAAGATAATCTGATGATAAGCTATTCCATATTTCTGATTGGCTTCATGCTGATTCTGGGATACGGGGGCTTGAAGGGAGAGGTATCTTCCTATTATTATTTTAAAAATTACTTTTTTGCTTCCGCAATCGTTTTTTATCTTGCGTTTTGCGGAATTGCAGAATTGCTTGAGAAACACTGGCAGTACGTAGCAATGCAGTTGGCTGTGTACGGACTTCTGGCTTTCATGACCATTTTCCATGTGGAAGAAAAAATCCAGGCAAAAAATATATTATTTGCGCCGGTAAGTAAGAGCCAGTACTATTTTGATATTTACGTTACGAATCAGCAGCTGGCCGGGGGTGTGACGGATTATTCCCGGGATAAGCTGGACCTGTATGAGTATTGTTATGACGAGTTTCAGGATGAAAAAGCAATAATCGTATGTGGACAGGATTATGACGTGAATGTTTTCAGGGCTGTTACCCAGCGTATCAGTGGCAGTGATTTTGTAGCATGGATAACTTTGTCGGATCAGGAGAAAAAAGATCTGCCATTATATTCTGAGTCTGCAAAAAAGAAATTGAAAATAAAGGGAGACAGCGTGGATCTGGAAGCATACTATGAATCTATGCTGGAGACCCGGGATGATCTGGAGAAGGAGATTCCTTTTGTGTATCTATACAATCAGGAAGAGGATCTGGATAATCTTATGGCATTCAAGGGAGATGACATTGAAATCCTGTATGAGAATTCAGCCGGATTTGTTGCAATTATGAAAAACTGCAGTGAATAGAAAAGGGATAAAGAAAGGATAATAGAGTGATAGCAGATAGCAGAAAAAATAACTTTAATATTATACGGTTTGTGGCAGCTATGATGGTTGTACTGGGTCATATGTGTCATTTGATTGCCGTAGATGTAAGCCTGTTTTTAGGACAGGCTGTTTCTACAATAGGAGTGAAAATATTTTTCCTGATCAGTGGTTATCTGATTGCACAGAGCTTTTTAAATGACAGTAATATTTTCAGATATGCTGTGCGTCGGATCTTCCGTATTATTCCCGGATTAATAGGAGTGGTACTCTTTGCGGTATTTGTGGTGGGTCCGGTATTCACCGTTCTGCCGGTATCCGAGTATTTTGCAAACGGTATGACATGGTCATATTTGAAAAATATTGCATTGTACGTGCAGTACTTTTTACCGGGAGTATTTGAGGCAAACCCTTATCCGAATGCGATTAATGGTTCCCTGTGGACCCTTCCGGTCGAGGTGATGATGTATGTAGCGGTGCCGGTTATTTTTCTTTTGTTTAGGAAGGGGAACAAAGTGGTGATAGCGGGAGTGCTTGCGGTTGTTCTGGAGATTGCGAATCTGGCGATTGGTAAGTTCCGTCCGGATGCCTTTTATGTGATTTACGGGACAGATATGGTATCTGCACTGTCCATTATCCCATATTTTTTCCTGGGAATTGTATTTCTGTCTTCCAAAGTGAAGAAGTATCTGAATCTACAGCTTGCAATTGGAATTCTGTGTATAGCGGAGATGATGAATTTTTCAAGTCTGAAGTCAGAGATTATGGTGTTTGTGGTGCTGCCATATTTCATTTTTTCTTTTGCTTTTGCGGAGGAACCGAAGTTTGTGAAGTGTTTTTCAAAAAATGATTTTTCATATGGATTGTACCTGTACGGATTTGTCATTCAGCAGGTTATTGTGAAGATTTTGTGGGAATATCAGCTTACTTTGAATGTGTATTTTGTAATCTGTGCCTGTGCTACCACTGTATTTGGAATGTTGTCGTGGTTCCTGGTTGAAAGACCGGCGCAGCGTCTTGCTAAGAAGATATTAAAAAGCGAAAGGGTAGCAAAGCTTGGAAAATTTGATATAACGAAGATCGAGTAAAGGATAAAACAAAATGGGTAATCGGGCTATAGAGTATTACAGGCAATACGGATTGAAGTATTTCATTAAACATAGTGTAAAAAAAATCATGCGCTGTGAACAGAGAAGTTATGACCGGTTCCGTCGTCATACAGAACCATTGAAGGAAGAATTGAGTCGGCAGAAGGAAAAAATTTTTTCACTTATGCCCAAAATATCAATTGTTGTTCCGCTTTACAGGACACCGGAACCGTATTTTCGAAGTATGGTAGAGTCGGTACGTGCTCAGACTTATCAGAATTGGGAGCTATGTCTGTCTGACGGCAGCGGAAAAGACTCGCCGCTGCAGGGATTAATAGAGGAATACTGCAGAAAAGATGCGAGGATCAAAGTGGTGACCAGCTTTGACAGATTGAATATTTCCCGGAATACGAATCAGGCGCTTCGGATTTGTACCGGTGATTACATTGCGTTTATGGATCACGATGATCTGCTGTCCAGGGAGGCTTTGTTCAGAGTTGTTGAGTATCTGAATGCAGATCCGGATGCGGAGCTCCTCTATTCCGATGAGGACAAGGTGTCGGCAGATGGGAAGAAGTTCTTCCAGCCCCATTTCAAATCAGATTATAATAAAGATCTGTTGTTATCCATGAACTATATCTGTCACCTTGTTGTGGTGAAAAAGACACTTCTGAATCAGGTTGGAGAGATTCGTTCCGAATACGATGGGGCACAGGATTATGATTTCCTTCTGAGATGTGTTTCTGTTACCGATAAGATTGTTCATATACCGTATGTATTGTATCACTGGAGATCACATGAGAATTCAACCGCCCAGGGGCTGGACAAGAAAGATTACGCTTCTGATGCGGGGGAGAGAGCCCTTCGGGATTATTATCAGAATCAGCACATTGATGCGGTTGTGAAAAAGACAAAGTATCCGGGGATATACCGGACAAAATACAGATTATTGCAAAAGCCGGAGGTTACGATTATTATTCCGAATAAGGATCATGTGGAGGACCTGCGAAAATGTCTGGAAGCAATCAGGGAAAAAGCAGGATACGATTATTATGAAATTCTGATTATTGAGAATAACAGTGTACAGAATGAGACATTCTTATATTATCAGGAGCTTGAGAAAACATGTGAAAATATTCGTGTACTGTACTGGAAAGATAAATTTAATTATGCTGCTATTAATAACTGGGGAGCAGTTCATGCCAGAGGAGAGTATCTGTTGTTCCTGAACAATGATATTGAGTGGATCAGTAAGAACTTTTTAAGAGAAATGCTCTCTGTATGTCAAAGAGACGATGTGGGTATCGTGGGCAGCCTGCTTTATTTCCCGGATCATACGGTTCAGCATGCCGGTGTGATCATGGGATATTCCGGAATTGCCGGGCATGCATTTATCGGACAGCCAAGAGGACAGCAGGGTTATTTTTCAAGAATTGTCTGTATGCAGGATTACAGTGCTGTAACGGCAGCATGCATGATGGTGAAAAAGGAAGTATTCCAGGCTGTTAATGGCTTTGATGAGATGTTTGAAGTCGCATTTAATGATGTTGATCTGTGTCTGCGGGTGAGAGAAAACGGTAAACTGGTAGTGTATGACCCGTATACATGTGCTTATCATCATGAATCTAAGACCCGGGGCTCAGATGAAACACCGGAGAATAAAGGGCGGTTTGAAAGGGAAAAGTTATTGTTAAGGAAAAGATGGAAGAAATATATTGTTGACGGAGATCCTTACTATAACAGAAACCTGACACTTGACAGACCTGATTTTTCAGTGCGGGAGATCAGATAATGAAAAAAGAAGGTTATTATTCTTCAGGGGAGTTTGCGCGCATGGCCCATGTGACCCTGAGGACAGTTCGATATTATGATAAACAGAATATATTGAAGCCCTCGCTGGTTACGGAAGCGGGGGCTCGTTTTTATACGGATGAGGATTTTGCGAAACTTCAGCAGATTTTACTCCTGAAGTATCTGGGATTTTCGCTGGATGATATCCGGGAAATGACAATAGCAGGTGCAGACTGCCATTTTATGCTGAGTTCATTGAATATGCAGCTGAAGCTTGTGAAAGACCGGATTGAACAGATGCAGCTGGTAGAACAGGCAATTCAGAATACAGTCAAAGCGATTCAGACGGAAAAGACGATTGACTGGAGCAATATGCTGGATCTGATTCATCTGACCGGAATGGAAAAAAGTCTGAAGAATCAATATCAGGATGCATCGAATATTTCTGCAAGAATCAATCTTCACAGCCTGTATTCCAGAAATAAAAAAGGCTGGTTTCCATGGATTTATGAGAAAATGGATGTCCGTCCCGGGATGAAAATCATTGAGATTGGGTGTGGTGACGGGGAATTGTGGAAAGTAAATTTGAAAAAAGTTCCGGAAAGTGTTAGTATTATTCTGTCGGATATTTCAGAGGGGATCGTGCGAGATGCAAGGCGTGAAATCGGGACTGGAGATCGGAGATTTCAATTTCAGGTTTTTGATTGTCATAAAATTCCCTTTGAAAATGATACTTTTGATATGGTCGTGGCAAATCATGTGCTGTTTTATTGTGATCATATTGAACAGGTGTCGCAGGAAGTAAAAAGGGTGTTAAAACCGGGAGGTCAGTTTCTGTGCAGTACATACGGCAGCAGCCATATGAGAGAAGTCAGCCAGCTGGTTCAGAAATTTGACGACAGAATTGTTTTGTCTGCGGAGCGTCTGTATGAACGTTTCGGAAGAGAAAATGGGTCTCAGATTCTGGAAGCCTGTTTTGAAGAAGTCCGGTGGGAATCTTACGAGGACGAGCTGACGGTTACGGAACCGGAACCATTGATTGCATATGTACTTTCCTGCCACGGTAATCAGGGACAGTATCTTTCTAACAGATACAGTGAATTCAGAAATTTTGTCAAAAAAAAGACTGAGGGTGGATTTCATATTACAAAAGATGCAGGATTTTTTATTTCGTCGAAGAGGATTTAGATTAGGAGTGATGCACAAGATGAAGAAGAAAATATTGGCAGTTATGCTGGCATTTACGATGGTGGCAGGCTCAACCGGGACAGTCTGGGCAGCGGAAGAGAAAGAGGATGCTGTTGGGACGGAGGAAACAGCAGTTGAAGGCGTAGAAGAAGAGAGCTCTGCTCGGGATGATATTGCTCGGGATGATACTGTTCAGGGTGATACGGCTCAGGATAATATAGTCCAGGGTGATACATTAACGGAGACACCAGAAAACCTGGAGAGTGATTTGGCTTCGGTCAGTACTGCGGCACCGGATGTTACATACAGAGTACATGTACAGAGCTATGGCTGGCAGTCTACAAAGAAAAATGGAGAGAGTGCCGGTACGACAGGCGAGGCAAAGCGATTAGAAGCGATTGAATTAAATATTTCTAATTCCACATACGCGGGGGGAATCGAATATCGTACCCATGTACAAAGCTATGGCTGGCAGGATTGGGTTTCCGACGGAGCTTTAAGCGGAACGACCGGTGAGGCAAAGCGTCTGGAAGCAATCCAGATCCGTTTGACGGGAGAACTAAAGAATCAGTATGATATCTATTATCGGGTTCATGCGCAGAGCTACGGCTGGCTTGGATGGGCAAAGAATGGTGAAAAAGCAGGAACTGCGTCATATGCGAAGAGACTGGAATGTATAGAGGTTGTACTGGTAGAGAAAAATGGTCAGGCACCGGGAGAAACGGGAGGATCATACATCTGCCCGGGTGTTCAGTATCAGACCCATGTGCAGGAATATGGCTGGCAGGACTGGGTATCTGACGGAGAGATGAGCGGTACATCCGGTGAGGCAAAGCGTCTGGAAGGTATACGTATCCATTTGTACGATACAGATAGATGGGGATATGACGGTGGGATTGAATATCAGACCCATGTGCAGAGCTATGGCTGGCAGGATTGGGTAAGTGATGGAGAGATGAGCGGTACGAGCGGCGAATCGAAACGTTTAGAGGCAATTCGAATCCGTCTGACAGGGGAACTGGCAGAGCATTATAGTGTATATTACAGGGTACATAGTCAGAGCCTTGGATGGCTGGACTGGGCAAAAGATGGTGAGGCTTCCGGAACAGAGGGGTTTTCAAAGCGTCTGGAAGCAATTGAAATTAAAGTAATCAGCAAGGATTCACAGGAAAATGATATGGAAGGCGGCGAATCTTTTGTTTCTTTGATTCCTGACGAAAATGTCACTTTATTTGGAACAATCCTGATAGAAGATTCCGAGGATAATGTTATCGAAAATAATGAATTGTGCGTAACTGGAAATGGGCAGGTACTGGGAGATGCGGAAGGAAATCATAAGCTGGAGAGCTTTGGCATTGATCTGAGTACGGATGGCGGCAGCGTTCCGTCCGGTACAATTCTGTACCGGGTAAAACCTTACAATGGTGACTGGACGGCTTGGACCGAACAGGGCGGTTATGCAGGAGATTCTGATGATGAAAAGTATCTTCAGGTGATTGAGGTCGAACTTGCCGGTAATCTGGAAAAGCTATATCATGTATATTACCGGGTTTGCATGGAAACCTTTGGCTGGCTTGGCTGGACTGCAGATGGAGAACCGGCGGGAATGACAGGAAAGAAAAAAGGAATCAGTGCAATCCAGGTTCAATTAGTACCAAGAAATCAGAGTGGTCCGGGGATGGAAGAAAATGCATATCGGGAAGAGTCTGAGGCGGCTGCTTTATGTAACCCGTGTCCGGATGGAATCGTTACAAGTGAATTTGGCGGAAGGGATGCACCGACGGATGGCGCATCCACTAATCACAAAGGGCGCGATTATGCGGCACCGGAAGGAACTCCAATCTATGCTGCGGCGACAGGAGTAGTGATTGAGGTTGCTGAGAATGATGCCAGAGGAAAATATTTGAAAATTGACCATCAGAACGGATTAATAACCTTATATCAGCATTGCAGTGTAATAAATGTTGAAAAAGGTGATACTGTATTTGTTGGCGCCAAAATTGCCGAAGTCGGTTCCACCGGTATTGTAACAGGAGCTCATCTTCATTTTGAAGTGTGGGAGGATGGAACACCGGTAGATCCAAGATTATACCTCAGTGAATAAAAAAATTGAAAAAAAGGCTTGAAGGTGACCTAAGGTCACCTTTTATAATGTGGCTAAAGTGATAATCTATAGTTGTTTTGAATTTTACTAGGAGGTTTCAAATGAAAGGTATTATTTTAGCAGGAGGTTCCGGCACACGTCTGTATCCTCTTACCATGGTAACATCCAAACAGTTATTGCCAATTTATGACAAGCCGATGATCTATTATCCGATGTCCGTGCTTATGAGTGCGGGAATCCGGGATATTTTAATTATTTCTACTCCACAGGATACGCCGAGATTTAAAGAGTTGTTAGGAGACGGACATCAGTTTGGTGTCAATCTGACTTATGCGGTTCAGCCAAGCCCGGATGGACTGGCTCAGGCTTTCATTATCGGTGAAGAGTTTATTGGAGATGATACAGTGGCAATGGTGCTCGGAGATAATATTTTTGCCGGTCACGGCCTGAAAAAACGATTGAGAGCCGCAGTGAAGAATGCGGAATCCGGCAAGGGTGCAACTGTATTTGGATACTATGTAGATGATCCGGAACGCTTCGGTATTGTGGAATTTGACCGTGATGGAAAGGCTATCTCTATTGAAGAAAAACCGGAACATCCGAAGAGCAATTACTGTGTAACGGGACTTTATTTCTATGACAATAAGGTAGTAGAGTATGCGAAAGGGCTGAAGCCCGGTAAGCGTGGTGAATTGGAGATTACGGATCTGAACCGTATTTATCTGGAAGATAATCAGTTGAATGTGGAACTCCTGGGACAGGGATTTACCTGGCTGGATACAGGAACACATGAGAGTCTGGTAGATGCTACCAATTTTGTAAAAACGGTAGAATCCCACCAGCATCGTAAAATTGCCTGCCTGGAAGAGATTGCATATCTGAATGGCTGGATTACCAGGGAAGACGTTCTGGAAGTGTATGAAGTCCTGAAAAAGAATCAGTACGGACAGTATTTAAAAGATGTCCTGGATGGTAAATATCAGGAAAATCTGTACTAGGCTGGATATTTTTACTAAAAAAGTAGATTATAACGAAGAGGAGACGAAAAAATGACAATTATTGTAACCGGCGGAGCCGGATTTATTGGAAGTAACTTTATATTTCATATGCTGGATAAGTATCCGGATTATAGAATCGTATGTCTGGACTGTCTGACTTATGCAGGCAATTTATCAACACTGGCACCGGTAATGGATAATCCGAATTTCCGGTTTGTAAAAGAAAGCATTACAGACCGCGAAGCTGTATACAGATTATTTGAGGAAGAGCATCCGGACATCGTTGTCAACTTTGCTGCGGAAAGTCATGTTGACCGTTCTATCGAGAATCCGGAGGTATTTCTGGATACTAATATTAAGGGAACTGCAGTGCTTATGGATGCCTGCAGAAAGTATGGAATTACCCGTTATCATCAGGTATCTACTGATGAAGTGTATGGTGACCTGCCTCTTGACAGACCGGATCTTTTCTTTACAGAGGAAACACCGATTCACACCAGCAGTCCATACAGCTCATCCAAAGCAGCAGCAGACTTATTAGTTCTGGCATATCACAGAACTTACGGTCTTCCTGTGACCATCAGCAGATGTTCCAATAATTATGGACCATATCATTTCCCGGAAAAACTGATTCCGCTTATGATCGCAAATGCATTGAATGACAAACCGCTCCCGGTATACGGTAAGGGAGAAAATGTCCGAGACTGGCTGTATGTAGAAGATCACTGTAAGGCAATTGACCTGATTATTCATAAAGGCCGTGTGGGAGAAGTTTATAATATTGGCGGACACAATGAGATGAAAAACATTGATATTGTTAAGATTATCTGCAAGGAACTTGGCAAACCGGAGAGTCTGATTACTTATGTGACAGACCGTAAAGGACATGATATGCGTTATGCTATCGATCCGACCAAGATTCACAATGAGCTTGGCTGGCTGCCGGAGACAATGTTTGCAGATGGTATTAAAAAGACAATTCAGTGGTATCTGGATAATAAAGAATGGTGGGAGACCATTATCTCAGGAGAATACCAGAATTATTATGAAAAAATGTATGCAAACCGTTAAGCCGGTTAGAGAGGGGCAGATAGAATGACAGCTTTAGTGACAGGAGTAGGTGGACAGCTGGGCCATGACGTGATGAATGAGCTTGCCAGACGCGGCTATGAGGGAATCGGAAGTGATATTGCTCCGGAGTACAGCGGCGTGGCGGACGGTTCGGCAGTAACCACGATGCCTTATGTGCAGATGGATATTACGGATGCTGAGGCGGTGGAAAGAATTATTAAAGAGGCGGCTCCGGATGTAGTCGTTCACTGTGCGGCCTGGACTGCAGTGGATATGGCAGAAGATGATGACAAGGTAGAAAAAGTGCGTGCGATTAACGCAGGCGGAACCGCTAATATTGCTAAGGTCTGTAAAGAACTGGACTGTAAGATGGTATATATCAGTACAGATTATGTGTTTGATGGTCAGGGGGAAGAACCCTGGCAGCCGGACTGTAAGGATTATAAACCTCTGAATATTTATGGACAGACAAAGCTGGAGGGCGAACTTGCAGTATCAGAAACTCTGGAAAAGTATTTTATTGTCCGTATTGCATGGGTATTTGGTAAAAATGGAAAGAATTTTATAAAGACTATGCTGAATGTGGCAAAAACCCATGATAAGCTGAAGGTTGTTAATGATCAGATCGGAACACCGACCTATACTTTTGATCTGGCAAGGCTTCTGGTAGATATGATTGAGACGGAAAAATACGGCTATTATCATGCGACTAATGAGGGCGGATATATCAGCTGGTATGATTTTACAAAAGAGATCTTCCGTCAGGCAGTGGAACTGGGACATACAGAATATGGAGAAGAACATGTGAGTATCACACCGGTGACAACGGAAGAATATGGGATTTCCAAGGCAGCCAGACCTTTTAACAGCAGACTGGATAAGAGCAAGCTGGCAGAAAATGGATTCACACCACTTCCTACCTGGCAGGATGCGCTTGGAAGATATTTAAAAGAGATAGAATTTTAGGAGTGACAGATTATGGGACAGATTAAAGTAGAGAAAAATGTCGGAGGTATTCAGGGACTCTGTGTAATTGAGCCTGCAGTCCATGGTGATGCCAGAGGATATTTTATGGAGACTTACAATCAGAGAGATATGGAAGAAGCGGGACTTAACATGGTTTTCGTGCAGGATAACCAGTCCTGCTCTACGAAAGGAGTTCTCCGTGGACTTCATTTCCAGAAAGAATTTCCACAGGGTAAACTTGTAAGAGTCATTAAGGGATCCGTGTTTGATGTGGCAGTGGATCTTCGAAGTGAGAGCGAAACTTACGGAAAGTGGTACGGTATCGAATTGACAGAAGATAATAAGAAGCAGTTCTACATTCCGGAAGGATTTGCCCATGGATTTCTGGTGTTGAGTGATGTTGCAGAGTTCTGTTATAAATGTACAGATTTCTATCATCCGGGAGATGAGGGAGGTCTTGCATGGAATGACCCGGAAATCGGTATTACCTGGCCGACTCTTACCGGAGAATATCAGGGGAGTGCGTTGGCAGAAGGATACCAGCTGGAAGACGGGACTCCTCTTAACTTAAGTGACAAAGATCAGAAGTGGGTTGGATTAAAAGATACTTTTCATTTTTAAATTTTTGCAGAAATAATGATGGCGCTGTTTGTAGAAGAACAGCGCCATTTATGATGTCTGTTATTTTTTTAAAAGCTTTCTTCTGAACCAGTCTTTGACATAGGAGAAGGTATTGATGATCAGTTCTGCTTCAATACGTATATAATTTGGAAGATGGCGAAGCTGGAATCTGACCTTTTTCTGTGCTCTTGCAGTGCGCAGTCCCTCCAGGATACCTTCTTTGTAATCTTTTCCAAATCCGATTTTGATAAAGAACAGATATTTTACAAGATAACCGGCAGTTAGAGGAAACAGATTGATGAGCAGCTGAAAGACCGGCATATTTTTGTAATTTAAATAGATGTTATTTCTTGCGGATAACTTTACCTTGAAGGAATTATATTTGGAACCGCTGGTTCCGCTTCCTACATGGTATACGAGCGCCGTCGGACAGTAGATATTCCGATAGCCATAGATCTTTGCCCGATATCCTACATCAATATCCTCCAGATAGGCAAAATGGTTTTCGTCGAAATATCCGATTTTTTTGAAAACAGAGCGTCGGTAAATTGCGGCACCGGCACAGGCGGTAAAGATATCATCCTGTCTGGTATAATTGCTGACCGGCCGTCCCGTACCCCGGCAGATGCCCCATCCTACAAGTGTGTATAAATCTCCGGCACTGTCAATTAATTCCGGATGATACATTTGAATCATTTTACTGCTGACAGAAAAAATCCGTTTTGAGGATTTTATCGCTTTTACCATTTCTTCCACAAAATGGGGATCGACAGTCGTGTCATTGTTCAGCAACAGAACATAGGGGGTGGTGGAATTTTGAATACCGATATTTACCGCTTTGCTGAATCCGTAATTTTGATCGAGCGCAATCACTTCGATTTCCGGATAATTCTCTTCCATATAAGCAAGCGTTCCATCGGTAGAAGCATTGTCAACAACTAATATTCTGAAATCTGAGCAGGTCTGATGAGTAAGGGATTCCAGACAGGGTTCCATAAAATGTTTTCCGTTATAGTTGGGAATAATAATTGTTACTTCCATAAATATATGTCCTCAATATTTTCTAAAGTCTTATAACATGACAGTATTATAGCAGAAAATAAGGAAATAAGCTATTATTTGTTTGAAATGTTGCAAAAGTATTAATAAAATGTTAAGGAAAAGTACTCCTGTAAGGGTTGTCGAGTTATAAAAAATAGTGTAATATAAAAAAAGATATGCCTATATAAGGGACAAAAGTATAAAAAACGGGTGAAGAAAGTGATTAAAGATAATCAGAAAATATTAAACAGGATTCATGTTGTTATTGATGCACTGGTAATAGCTCTGTCTTATGGACTGGCATGGTATTTGAGGTTCAAGAGTGGAATTTTTGAACTGGATCCATGGTTTTTGTCTTTGCAGGAGTATATGCGGGCAATTTTTTATATTGTGCCGGGATATTTGATTTTATATTATATTTTTCAGTTATATACGCCGAAGCGGGTGCAGGGTCGGCGGCTGGAGGCCTGGCATGTCGTTCAGGCTAACACGATCGGTCTGATGGCTTTTATTCTTGTGCTTTATTTGATGAAGCAGGCAGATTTTTCACGAATGATGATTTTCATCTTTTTCTGTGTCAATGTATTTCTCGAGATTCTGACCAGAAATCTGATTCGTTATGCACTTAGAGGTATTCGAAGTAAGGGATATAATCAGAAGCATATTCTGCTGATCGGATACAGCCGTGCGGCAGAGCAGTATATTGACCGTATTCTTGCCAATCCTTCCTGGGGATATACCATTCGTGGCATTTTAGCTGATAATGTGCAGCGTGGCACGGAGTACAAGGGAGTTAAGGTGCTTGGCAGAATTGATAATCTCACAATTGTGCTTCCGGAAAACAAACTGGATGAGATTGCTATTACGCTTGGACTTGCAGAGTATGATAAGCTCGAAAAAATCGTAGGTATGTGTGAGAAGTCCGGTGTGCATACCAAATTTATTCCGGATTATAATAATATCATTCCGACAAAGCCATATACAGAAGATCTTCTGGGGCTTCCGGTTGTAAATATCAGACATGTGCCGCTGAATAATGCATTGAATGCATTTGCCAAGAGAACGATAGATATTTTTGGTGCGACGGTTGCATTGATTTTGTTTTCTCCTGTCATGATAACAGTTGCGGTCATTATCAAAATTACGTCTCCGGGACCGTTGATATTTAAACAGGAGAGAATCGGTCGCCAGAATAAGCCTTTTAATATGTATAAATTCCGGTCTATGGTGGTGCAGGATGCATCTTCTGAGAAAGCGAAATGGACTACACAGAATGACCCGAGAGTAACTCCGGTGGGTAAATTTATCCGCAGAACAAGTATTGATGAGCTGCCGCAGCTTTTTAATATACTGATGGGAGACATGAGTCTGGTGGGTCCGAGACCGGAGCGCCCACAGTTTGTTGATAAATTCAAGGAAGAGATTCCGAGATACATGATCAAGCATCAGGTACGACCGGGACTTACAGGATGGGCTCAGGTAAATGGATACCGTGGAGATACATCTATTCAGAAAAGAATAGAATATGATCTTTATTATATAGAGAACTGGACCTTGGGATTTGATTTTAAAATCATTATCCTGACGTTTATTAAGGGATTCATTAATAAGAACGCTTATTAAATAGGAGATGGCAGATGGTAAAAAAGAGAATGTCGAAGGCGGAACGTCTTAGAGCGAAGAAAAAGAGGAGAAGAAAGAGAGCAGCAGTTCTGATAGTGGAACTGTTGCTTCTGTGCGTGCTGGGGGCTGTGGCTTATGGAATGTTCAAGATTGATAAGCTGGATTATACGACGTTGAACCAGGAGAAACTGGATGTCTATCGTGATACGGGACCCTATACCAATATTGCTTTATTTGGATTAGATTCCAGAGAAGGTGAAATTAATGGCGGAGTACAGAGTGACTGTATTATGATTGCAAGTATTAATAATGAGACGGATGATGTGAAGCTGGTATCTGTGTACAGAGATACTTTGCTTCAGCAGGCGGATGAGACCTACGAAAAGGCAAATTCTGCGTATAACCGTGGCGGTCCGGAGGAGGCGATCAGCCTTTTGAACCGTAATCTGGATCTGGACATTCAAAATTATGTCAGCGTTAATTTTAATGCTCTGGTGGATACGATTGATCTTCTTGGAGGACTGGAGGTTGAACTGACGGCAGAAGAAGCATTCTGGTGCAATGGCTACTCGGCTGAGACTGCGCAGGTAGTAGGGCAGGAGATGATTCCGATTAAGGAGGAAGCCGGAGTACAATTACTGGATGGTGTACATGCGGTATCCTATGCAAGAATCCGATATACAGAAGGTGATGACTTTAAGCGGGCAGAGCGGCAGCGGTTTATTCTGAATGAGACTGCCAAGAAAGCTAAGAAGGCAAGCTTTTCGACATTGAATAAAATTCTTGATAAAGTATTTCCGCAGATTTCTACCAGCTTTTCTGCAAATGAACTTCTGGGATTTGCTGCGAATGCACTGAATTATAATATTGTAGAAACGACAGGTTTTCCGTTTCAGGTCACTACATCGGAGAATGTAATGAATCATTACGGGTCTTATGTGGTGCCGATTGAATTTAAGCAAAATGTGATAGAACTTCATAAGCTTCTGTTTGGTGAAGAAGATTATGAACCTTCGGAAACGGTACAGTTGATCAATGATGAAATCATATATCTGACTGGAGTTACCGGAGAAAGTGAAGCTCTGAATACGGAGTTTACAAGAGAAACAACAGAGGAAGAATAATGATGGAGAAAGAGAAAAAAGAATACCGGGAACTGGCATGGCAATATGGGGGATATACACTGGCATATCTTTTCAGTATGTTTTGTTCCAGAATGGGATGGTATCCTGCATCGGGAATCGTATTGATTGTAACGGCTGTTCTTATATACCTGTGGCTGTTTCGAAAAAGCGGTAATCTTGTGGAATTAAGAGGATTATTTACCCTGTCCTGGGTTGGTGGTCAGGGACTTGCCTGCTTTCAGCTCAGCAGACTGCAGACGGATTGGAATACGATTACGTGGTTGTGCTTCTTTCTTGCATATCTGGGGTTTGGAATCGGTTATGAGTGGAAATCGCATACCGGGAGAGAAAAGGTATGTGAGAAAGAGAAAAATTCCGTTTTCGCCGGCAGATTATTAATCTGCATTGGATTGCTGGCTGCAGTATCGGTCATTTGTTTTATTATTGAATGGATGGTAGTGGGGTTTATACCGGTGTTTTCAGATCTGCCCCATGCGTATTCGTATTTTCATGTATCCGGAGTTCATTATTTTACGATAAGCTGTATTCTGATTCCTGCAATCAGTGTACTGTATCTGAATGTATGTGAAAGACTTAAGACATGGACAATTTTGATTTTACTGATATGTAACGGGATAGCTGTGGCAATACCAATTCTGTGTGTGTCCAGATTCCAGTTGCTTTTTGCGGTTGGATTTGCGGTTGTAACTTATATTATTGTATATCGTAAAATTAAATTTCGAACTATTATGATACTGTTGTGCATTATGGTTCCTGTTTATGTATTGTTGACAGTCGCCAGAAATCATGATGTAGAGTATCTGAATGGGATTTTTGAGATGAAAAACAGCGGAACGCCGATTTTTGTTACCCAGCCCTATATTTATGTGGCAAATAATTTTGAAAATTTTAACTGTATGGTAGAACAGCTGGTATCCCATTCCTGGGGAATCAGGATGTTGTTCCCGGTATTTGCACTGACGGGACTTAAGTTTGTATTTCCACAGTTGACGGCTTATCCGTTATATATTACGAAGCCGGAGCTGACGACACTCACGGTGTTTTATGATGCATATTATGATTTTGGTATTGTGGGAATCCTGATTTTTTCTCTGGTTTTGGGAATGGTGGCTAAATACATATGGAACGCAACAGATAAGACAGATAATCCGGTGGTGTATCTGTTTTACGGACAGACAGCGATTTATCTGGGGCTTTCCTTTTTTACTACCTGGTTCAGCAATCCTACCACATGGTTCTGGTATGCGTTGACGGCAATGATGTATTTTTTTGTGGGATTTCAGAGGAAAAGTGGCAGATAAGATGAAAATAATAGATGTTGTAATTCCGGTCTACCGGCCGGGAAAAGAATTTACGGAATTAATAAAACGTTTAAAGAAACAGAGTTATCCAATCCATGAAATTCATGTGATTCATACTATGGGCGGGGAGTTCCCGGAAGAATTCTGCAGGGAACATCATGTGAGAGTAACGCACATTGCAAAGGAAGAATTTGATCATGGCGGAACAAGGCACATGGGGGCTGAATTGTCCGAAGCAGATATTCTGTTATTTATGACACAGGATGCAATGCCAAAGAATACGGAGCTGATAGCGAAAATGGCAGATGCATTTGAGATAGAAAATGTTGGAGCTGCTTATGCAAGGCAGCTTCCTGCAAAGGATTGTGATGTAATAGAACGGTATACGAGAGATTTTAATTATCCGGAGAGGAGTCGTCTGAAAGGAAAAGAGGATATACCTGAATTGGGAATTAAAACCTTTTTCTGTTCAAATGTCTGTGCGGCGTATCGTAAATCAGTATATCAGAAAATGGGTGGGTTTGAAAAAAAGACTATTTTCAATGAGGATATGATTCTGGCAGGACGCATGGTGAAGGCGGGATATCAGATTGCCTATGTGGCGGAAGCACAGGTCGTTCACTCGCATAACTACAGCGGAGTTCAGCAATTTCACCGTAATTTTGATCTTGCAGTATCACAGGCGGATCATCCGGAGGTGTTTTCAGGAATACGTTCGGAAAGCGAGGGTATTCGTCTTGTAATACAGACTGCAAAGTATTTGCTGAGAATCGGAAAACCGCATTTGATTCCTGTGTTGATCTACAAGAGCGGATGCAAATATCTGGGCTATAAGATGGGGCAGAATTATAGCAGATTACCGCTATGGTTAGTGCAAAAATGCACGATGAATGCCACATATTGGGAGAAAAACGAGAAAAGCTAAAATATAATTGCAGTTTTGAGTAAAATATTGTAGTATAATATAGATGTAGATGATAAATTGGATAAAGTACAGGAAGGATATAGAAGTAATGGCGAAGAGAAGAGCACGTTATAGACGCGGACGCAGAGGGAAAAAACATGGTTTTGCATCCTGGTCTATCTGGAAAAAAATGGCAGCAATTCTTGGGGGGACCTTTACTTTGGTGTTGGCGGCCGGAGCTGTTCTGGTGGCAAGTAAGCTGTCTAAGATCGAGACGGTGAAGCTTGATGCAGATAAATTGAATATTTCGGAGGCACCAGCAGAAGAGAGGGGAACAGGATATTTGAATGTTGCCCTGTTTGGTCTTGATTCAAGAGATAATCAGCTGGGTAAGGGGAACAGGACAGATACGATTATCATTGCGAGTCTGAACCGGGAGACTCTGGAGGTGAAGCTTTCATCAGTATACCGTGATACCCTGCTTCAGCTGCCGGATGGATCTCTGAATAAGGCGAACGCAGCATATTCCTTTGGCGGGCCGGAAGATGCGATTGCCATGCTGAACAAGAATCTTGATATGGATATTCAGCACTATGTAGCGGTGAATTTTAATGCAATGGTAGAAGTCATTGATGCTCTCGGTGGTTTGGATCTGGACATCACAGAGGAAGAAATTCCGTATGTGAATGGATATGCGACAGAGATCATTAAGGTAACAGGTAAAGATTCGGCAGGTGTATTAGAGCCGGGACTTCAGCATGTCAGTGGAACAGTGGCTACTGCTTATGCCAGAATCCGTTACACAGCAGGCGGAGATTTTAAGCGCGCAGAAAGACAGAGACTGGTTTTGAGCAAGATTGTTGAGAAGGCTCAAAGTGCAAGTCTGTCACAGATCAATAAGATTATTGACAAGGTTTTTCCGATGATTTCCACTAACTTTACTTTGACAGAAGTCCTCACCTATGCGAAAGATGCTATGGGATATAAACTGACGGAGATGAGTGGTTTCCCGGAGGATAATACGACAGATATGCTGAACAATGTGGGAAGTGTGGTAATTCCCGTAACTCTTGAGACCAACGTAGTAAAACTCCATCAGTTCCTGTTTGGTGCAGATGTTGTTTATACGCCATCATCAGACGTTTATACGATTGGAAATGCTATTGCTGAAAAGGCGGGAGATCGGTCATCAGGAACAGATAACAGTTCGGATTATGATGAAGAAGAGTCATATAATTATGATGATTATAGTGATAATTACGATGATTATGATTCTGGTTACAATTCGGATGATTATTATGATTCCGATTATTCGTATGAAGAAGAATATGATGACAGTGGATATTAAATAAAATAAAGGGGATAGAAAGATGAAGAAACTTAAAAGAGTTATAACGACATTACTGATTACAAGTCTGTTGTGTTCATGCTTTTCGATGGTTGCGTTTGCCGCGTCGGCACAGTTCCGTTTTTCTGATCCATCGACAACGGTAGGAGCAGAAGTGGAGGTTACAGCAACTTTTACGTCAGAGTCCAGTGTTCAGTCCATGGATGCAACTCTGACATTTGATACGAATATGCTTCGTTTTATTGAAGGGGGTAATGCAAGAGTTGAGGGTGGCACCATTACTCTGTCCGGTGCAGGAGATGGAATGTCAACCGAGATTTCTCATACATTAAAATTTCAGGCTTTGGCAGAAGGTACTACTGTAATTGAAGTTGCAAGTTCCACGGGTGTGACTACTTCCGGAACAGAGATTGAGGTTATAAACGGAAGTTCTACAATTACGATCGGCCCTGGTGATCCGTCGCTGATTAAAAGTGATGCAGAGGGGGATGGACCTCAGGTAGAAGTGAATGGTATAAAATACACAATTTCCAGTGATTTTTCAGAAGCATTGATTCCGGAGGGATTTGTGAAATCTGAGACTCAGTATGAAGGTACAGCCTGTTCTGTTGTGACACAGGAGAGCAGCGGAACAATGGCAATGTATTTGAAATCTGATGATGGAGATGAAGATTTCTTTTTGTATGATCCGGATAAAGGAGGTTTCTCCCCGTTTGAAGAAGTGGAGATTGCAAAAGGACGTTATCTTATCTTCCTTGAGGATGATGGGACAGTTTCTGTTCCGAGCGGATACGAGAAAACTTCTATTACCATTGAAGGATCCGGTAAAGAATTTCCGGCATGGCAGAATACTAAGAATGCAGAATATTATCTCGTGTATTGTCTTAACAGTGATGGAACAAAGACCCTTTATCTGCATGATACAGTAGACGGAACATATCAGAGATATCTGAAGAGTACGGCGGTAGATGTGAGCAATGGTGCAGAACCGGAGGGCCTGCTTGGAAAAGCTCTTCAGTTTGTTGGGGATAATCTGAAACTTTGTGTACTGATGGTATGTGCTGCAATACTGCTTCTGCTTCTCATACTGATTGTTGTTGCAATCAAGCTTCGTCATCGTAATCTGGAGCTGGATGATCTGTATGATGAGTATGGTATTGATCTGGATGATGAAGAAGATGTCAAGCCATCAAAGAAAGACAAAAAGGATAAGAAATCAAAAGCTGTTTCAAAAAAGAAAAAGAAAGATGAAGATGATTTCTATGATTTTGATGATGAAGACAGCGAATATGACGATGATTATGAGGATGACGATGACGCGTATGACGATGATGATTATGAATTAGATGATTATGATGATGAGTCAGATGACGATGCGTTTGAGGCATATGATTATGATATGACGGATTATTCAGGCGATGACAGTGATATTGAAGATCTGGACGCTCTTCTGAATGCACGTGTCAGAGAACCGGCAAAACGTCCAAATAAGACTGCACCGAGTCGTGTCGGACACAGTGATCCGGATGATACATTCAAGATGGATATTATTGATTTGGATTAGGCATAGTATGGACAAAGGAGGATACTTGAAACGGTGTCCTCTTTTTTTCTTTACATGTTCTCTTAAATTTGATACAATGTTAATCGAAAATGCAAAAAAAATGGACATTAATGCAAAGTTACCGGGGTTAATCAGGGATGCTTTGCGGATAGGAGTAAAAAATGTGTGGAATAGTTGGATATATTGGTAATCAGCAGGCAGCACCGATTCTGTTAGATGGTCTTGGAAAACTGGAATATCGAGGATATGATTCTGCAGGGGTTGCTGTGTTTGATGGTACAGATATTAATATGGTGAAAGCTCAGGGAAGACTGAAGGTTCTGGACGAGCTGACACATGGCGGTGAGACTCTTCCGGGAACACTGGGAATCGGTCATACCCGCTGGGCTACTCATGGAGCACCGTCTGATACTAATGCGCATCCTCATTTTAATAAAGATAAGAGTATCGTTGTAGTACATAACGGAATTATCGAAAATTATCTGAAGCTTAAGAAAAAGCTTACGGCAAGAGGCTATGAGTTCGTGTCTGAGACAGATACAGAGGTAATTGTACATTTGCTGGATCGCTATTATACAGGAAACCCTTTACAGGCAATTACCAAGGTTATGCATCGTATGGAAGGATCTTATGCTTTGGGAATTATTTTTAAGGATCATCCAAACGAGCTCTATGCAGTGCGTAAGGACAGTCCGCTTATCGTGGGACATACAAAGGGTGGTAATATTATTGCTTCCGATGTGCCTGCAGTTCTTAAGTACACCAGAGATGTGTTTTTTATAGAGAATGAAGAAATTGTCCGTATGACAGAGGACAGTATGGAATTCTTTAATGTGGATGAGGAGCCGATTGAAAAAGAGGCAACCCATATTGAATGGGACGTAAACGCAGCAGAAAAAGGCGGTTATGAGCATTTTATGCTGAAGGAAATGTATGAGCAGCCAAAGGCAATCCTGGATACATTCTCGCCGAGGATCAAAGATGGAAATATTGTGATTGATGAGCTGGGAATGTCGGATGAGGACATTCAGGCAATACGGAAGATTATGATCGTTGCCTGTGGTTCCGCTTATCATGTGGGTATGTCCAGTAAATACATTTTTGAAGGTCTTGCGAGAATACCGGTTGAAGTGGATACTGCTTCTGAATTCCGCTACAGGAATCCGATTCTGGAGGAGGGTACACTTTTGATTGTTATCAGTCAGTCCGGAGAGACGGCAGACTCTCTGGCAGCCCTTCGGGAAGCACACAATCAGGGAACGAAGGTTCTTGGAATTGTGAATGTAGTGGGAAGTTCCATTGCCCGTGAGGCGGATAATGTCATGTATACGTGGGCAGGACCTGAGATTGCGGTTGCGACTACAAAAGCGTATTCCGCTCAGTTAATAGCCATGTATCTGCTTGCTATGAAGTTTGCCCATGTGAGAGGAAAACTGGACGATCAGGGTATGGCGCAGATGATTGAGGAAATGAAAGAACTGCCGACACAGGTAGAGATGCTTCTGAATAATAAGAACCGGATTCAGAAATTTGCAAACCGTTATCTGGCTGCAAGGGATATATTCTTCATTGGACGTGGTATTGATTATGCCATTTCACTGGAAGGCTCCCTGAAGCTGAAGGAAGTGTCCTATATCCATTCAGAGGCGTATGCAGCCGGTGAATTGAAACATGGAACAATTTCTCTGATTGAGGAAGGAACCCTGGTATCTGCGGTTCTTACCCAGGAAGAACTGTATAAGAAGATGATCAGCAATATGGTGGAAGTAAGAACCAGAGGAGCGTTTGTTATGGCAGTGACCAATGTGGATAATACGGAGGTAGAGCGTGCGGCGGATTATGTTGTTTATATTCCAAAGACGAACAAATACTTTACCAATTCCCTGGCAATCATTCCGCTTCAGTTATTTGGATACTATGTAGCTGTAGGACGTGGCTGTGATGTGGATAAACCGAGAAATCTGGCCAAGTCTGTAACGGTAGAATAGGAGAGTGTAATGAAGTACGATTATCTGATAGTGGGAGCCGGTCTTTTCGGATCTGTTTTTGCTCATGAGGCAAAGAAGAAAGGAAAGAAATGTCTGGTTCTTGAAAGACGGAATCATATAGGCGGCAATATTTACACAGAAGAGATAGAGGGAATTCAGGTGCATCGGTACGGTGCACATATTTTCCATACGTCCGATAAGAAGGTATGGGATTACATCAACCAGTTTGCAGAGTTTAATAACTATGTGAATGCTCCGGTTGCGGTCTATAAGGATGAACTTTACAATCTTCCATTTAACATGAATACTTTCAGTAAGATGTGGAATATCCGGACTCCGAAGGAAGCGAAGGAGATTATCAGGGCGCAGATTGAGGAACTCGGGATTACGGAACCGGCGAATCTGGAGGAACAGGCTCTTTCTCTGGTGGGCAAAGATGTTTATGAGAAGCTGATAAAGGGATATACAGAAAAGCAGTGGGGAAGGGACTGTAAAGAATTGCCGGCTTTCATCATTCGCAGGCTGCCTCTTCGATTTACTTATGATAATAATTATTTTAATGATCGTTACCAGGGTATCCCCATCGGAGGCTACACGGCAGTGATTGAGGAGCTTCTGGAAGGAACGGAAGTCCGCACTGGCATAGATTATCTGAAAGAAAAGTGTTCCTATGAGAAAATAGCGGATAAGATTATCTTCACCGGTATGATTGATGAGTATTATGATTATTGTCTGGGAGCTCTTCAGTATCGGAGTGTACGATTTGAGACGGAAGTGCTGGATGAGGAAAACTATCAGGGAAATGCAGTGGTGAATTATACAGAAAGAGAGGTTCCATATACCCGTATTATAGAGCACAAGCATTTTGAATTTGGAAAACAGGATAAAACGGTGATTTCCAGAGAATATTCTTCCGAGTGGAAAGTGGGAGATGAACCATATTATCCCGTTAATGATAAGAAAAACAGTGAATTGTATGAGAAGTATCGTGAATTGGCTGAAAAAGAAGGTAATATTATTTTTGGAGGTCGGCTGGGTGCATACCAGTATTATGATATGGACAAAGTCATTGCCAGTGCACTGGAGCTTGCAAGTCAGGAACTGATATAGGTAAGAAAAAATGTTGGGATATTTCGGTATTTCAACATTTTTTAATGCTTTTATCACAATTTCAACACAATTATACGGTAGACTACCATCATAAAGAAAAGAGATAAGCCAACAGGATTTATCATATTCAGGAAAGGAGTTTTTATTATGGATAACCAGTATAATTATTACAATCCAAATTCAGAAGACAATAATAATATATTTGATGAGGCACCGAGACAGGGGCAGTCACCAAGACCAAAGACGGAGAAAAAGAAATTCCCGAAGGTGATTGGAGTAATCGGTCTGGCCATTGTTTTTGGTCTGGTTGCAAGCCTTACTTTCCAGGCGGGAAATCTTCTGGCAGGTAAGCTTCTCGGAACGAATGATTCAGCCAAGACAGCGAAGCAGACTGCAACTGTGAATAATACTCAGCTTTCCAAGACATCAAGCACGGTTACGTCAGATGTGTCCGGTATTGTTGACAGTGCGATGCCATCTGTTGTATCCATTACTAATATGAGTGTACAGCAGGTACAGAGCTTCTTTGGTGGTGTACAGCAGCAGGAAAGCCAGAGCTGTGGTTCCGGTATCATTATCGGACAGAATGACACAGAGCTTCTGATTGTAACGAATAATCATGTAGTTGAAGGTTCACAGACTCTGACCGTATCCTTTATTGATGAAGAGAGTGTGGAGGCAAATATCAAAGGAACCGATTCCACCAAGGATCTGGCAGTAGTTGCAGTACCGCTGGAATCTATAAAAGATGAGACGATGGATAAGATTGCAGTAGCTCAGATGGGCGACTCTGACAGCCTGAAGGTAGGAGAACCGGTGATCGCAATCGGAAATGCTCTTGGTTATGGACAGTCCGTTACAACAGGAATCGTGTCTGCAAAGGACAGAGATATTCAGATGGAAGGATTTGACAGCAAACTTATCCAGACGGATGCAGCTATTAACCCGGGTAACAGCGGTGGAGCACTTCTGAATGTCAATGGTGAAGTAATTGGAATTAATACGGTAAAAGTGAATGCCAATGCAGTTGAAGGCATGGGCTATGCAATTCCGATTTCTGATGCCAGCGAAGTTATTACAACTCTTATGAATCGTGAGACCCGTACAAAGGTATCTGATGCTGAGAAAGGTTATCTTGGTATTCAGGGAGTAGATGTATCCTCCGACAGCGCTCAGATGTACAATATGCCGACAGGTGTATATATTTCTGAAGTAGTAAAAGGCGGCGGAGCAGAGAAAGCCGGACTTACAAAAGGAATGATCATTACCGGTCTGGATGGAATCAGCATTGACGGTATGACGACGCTGAAGGAACAGCTTCAGTATTATAAGGCTGGTGAAGATGTAGAAGTGAAGGTTCAGGTTCCGTCATCAAATGGTGAATATGAAGAAAAAACAGTGAACGTTACTTTGGGAGAAGCATCATAATCAGTGTTAAAGTAAACAGGCTGGAAAAAAGATGTCTTAAAAAGGCATCTTTTTTTCTTGGGAGAAATGTGTTAGAATGATACGCAATAGCACAAATGAACATATAGAAGACAGTGATACAGACAGGAGGATGATATTATGTACGCATTTGATGAAATTATGAATGTTGATTCAGAAATAGCACAGGCGATTACAGATGAGATGGAACGTCAGAATTCCCACATTGAATTGATTGCTTCTGAAAACTGGGTGAGCAAAGCGGTAATGGCAGCAATGGGAAGTCCCCTTACTAATAAATATGCAGAAGGATATCCGGGGCGGAGATATTATGGCGGATGTCAGTGTGTAGATGTGGTAGAGAACCTGGCAAGAGACAGGGCAAAAGAGTTATTCGGATGTGAGTATGCCAATGTACAGCCTCATTCAGGAGCTCAGGCAAACATGGCAGTATTTTTTGCGATGCTGAATCCGGGCGATAAGATTCTGGGAATGAACCTGGATCACGGTGGTCATCTGACCCATGGTTCTCCGGTAAACATGTCCGGAAAATATTTTGAAACTTCTTTTTACGGTGTAAATGACGAAGGAGTTATTGATTATGAAAAGGTAAGGGAGATTGCTCTTGCAGAGAAACCGAAATTAATCGTGGCTGGTGCAAGTGCATATGCGCGGATTATTGATTTTGCAAAATTCCGTGAGATTGCGGATGAGGTCGGTGCATATCTTATGGTAGATATGGCTCATATTGCCGGTCTGGTGGCAGCAGGTCTTCATCCTAGTCCGATTCCTTATGCAGATGTGGTAACTACTACAACACACAAGACACTGCGTGGACCAAGAGGGGGTATGATTCTCTGTAATCAGGAAGCAGCAGAGAAGTTTAATTTTAATAAAGCAGTATTTCCGGGAATTCAGGGGGGACCGTTGGAACATGTAATCGCAGGAAAGGCAGTATGTTTCAAAGAAGCGCTTCAACCGGAGTTTAAGGAATATCAGAAGCAGATTCTGGCAAATGCCCAGGCACTGGCTAATGGTCTTATGAAACGTGGTGTAAATATCGTATCCGGCGGAACCGATAATCATCTTATGCTGGTGGATCTGAGTCAGGAGGATGTGACCGGCAAGGAACTGGAAAAGAGACTGGATATGGCACATATCACCTGTAATAAAAACACGATTCCGAATGATCCACGTTCTCCGTTTGTGACAAGCGGTGTGCGTCTGGGAACACCTGCTGTGACAACAAGAGGAATGAAGGAAGAGGATATGGAGGTCATTGCAGAAGCAATTGTTCTGGTTCTGAAGGACGAGGCAAATATTGAAAAATCAAAAGGGCTTGTAGAGGAACTGACCAGAAAGTATCCGTTGATTTAACAGAAAGCAGGAACGCCGAATGGCGTTCCTGAACTTATTTATTGCATGGTTTCGGGTCGAATTCCGGATTAAATGCATAGAAATTTCTGCTGTCCAGATGATCCTGAACGACACGAAGACATTCACCGAAACGCTGATAGTGGACGATTTCACGTTCTCTCAAAAAGCGGATGGGATCGCAGACATCAGGATCTTTGACCAGACGAAGAATATTGTCATAGGTGGTTCTGGCTTTCTGTTCTGCAGCCATATCTTCATGGATATCGGTGATGGGGTCTCCCTTGGACTGTAAATAGGTCGCGGTCCATGGAGTCCCGGAAGCTGCCTGGGGCCACAGTGCGAGGGTGTGGTCCACGTAGTATTTGTCGAAGCCGGATTTTGCAATTTCTTCAGGAGTCAGGTTTCTTGTGAGTTGATGGACGATGGCACAGATCATTTCCATGTGAGCCAGTTCTTCAGTACCAATATCTGTCAGCATGCCGGTAACCTCTTTATATGGCATGGTATATCTTTGGGACAGATAGCGCATGGATGCCGCCAATTCTCCGTCGGGGCCACCGAATTGACTAATTATTACCTGAGCAATTTTCGGATTCGGATTGGTAATCTTAACCGGATACTGAAGTCTCTTTTCATAATTCCACATATACTAGCATCCTCCTTCCTGCCATGGCCACGGCTCATTGATCCAGTTCCAACGGTCAGTTGCTGATGCATTTACGGTATCGATGGTGAGAGGACCATAATATTTTGCATATTCTTTCAGAGCACAGTTTCGTTCTTTTTGATATTTTTCGAAAAATTCCAAAGCATCCTGGTCACAGGGGTGGGAATCCAGAAAAAGTTTTACATCGTCAACGGCAAAGCTTACTATATTGATCCAGTGAAGCAAATCTTTGCGACAGGGTTTTTGTTCAGCCATCAGCAGCAACCTCCTGTTCCCCGGAATGGTTTATTTAGCTCCTCAAATATGGTGCCGCAGTGGAATCCTTTTTCAACATCGTATATTGCCCGCCAGTTCTGCCACGGCACGAATGCCATGGCGAGGGGCATACCGGATAATGGATCGCGGTCGCTGTGGTCTTCGCAGCAGGGAGTACGGCGTGGGGCTGTGGTGTCGGTGCGCGGTGGGCAGCAGCCGCCTGTACGGGAATAGTCCTGCATCGGATAGCGATAATTTGGCATAAGCAAGATGCTCCTTCCATAGTTTTTTGCATTACCATTTTATGACACAAGTGTCAAAAGGTGAAAATGAAGCATAAAAAATACAGGACTCATCGTCCTGTAATAAATAACGCAGCAGGAGGGATTTGAACCCCCGGAGCCTTTCGGCTCTTCTGCTTTCGAGGCAGATGCCATCAGCCGCTCGACCACTGCTGCATAATATAAACATTATCTGTTGTGTATAAAAAGATATAGAAAAAAGCGGGTGATGGGAATCGAACCCACGTATCCAGCTTGGAAGGCTGGTGTTCTACCATTGAACTACACCCGCGAACAAAATGTATAATAACACCTTTTAGAAAAAAATGCAAGAGGGAAAATGAAAAAAATAAAAAATATTGTTTTTTCCTTCACGTCTCGTTATAATAAGGTGGATTGGAGGGCGTAAGTGGAGTATGGATAATATTAGACAGATGCCTCAGCATCGGCGCAGGAAACAGATGACCGGGGTAAAAAAGAAAACAAAGGTACAGTATTTTGATTATAGTCTTCTGGCAGTCATGATTTTTCTGGTCTGTTTTGGACTGGTTATGCTTTACAGCACCAGTGCTTACAGCGCAATGATTAAGCATGATGGGGACAGTATGTACTATTTTAAGAGGCAGGTCATATTCTGTGCAATGGGATTTTTAGAAATATATGTAATTTCCCGAATTGATTATCATATCTATTCGGTGTTTGCTAAACGCATATATGGGCTGTCAATTTTTTTAATGGCTTTGGTTCAGACACCTCTTGGAATTGAGGTAAATGGAGCCAAGAGATGGATCCGGCTTCCTTTCGGGCAGCAGTTTCAGCCGTCGGAGGTGGCCAAAATTGCGGTTATTCTCTTTATACCGGTGATTATCTGTCAGATGGGAAAAGAAATAAACAGTCTGTATGGTGTGATTAAGGTGATGGTGTGGGGTGGAATTTCTGCTGCATGCGTATACTTTTTGACAGACAACCTCAGTACGGCAATTATCGTTTTTGGAATTTCCTTTGCTTTGGTATTTGTGGTGCATCCTAAGACGGCTCCGTTTGTTGCGGTGGTAGCGGCAGGACTTGTTGCGCTTATAATTATGGCTGTGGTTCTGGGAAATATTATTCAGACGACAAATCTTGGTGAAAATTTCCGCCTTCGAAGGATTGTAGTATGGCTGGCACCGGAGCAGTACGCTTCTGACTGGGGGTATCAGACTCTGCAGGGACTTTATGCCATTGGCTCGGGAGGTTTCTTTGGAAAGGGTTTGGGAAACAGTGCACAGAAAATGATTATCCCGGAAGTTCAGAACGATATGATTCTATCTATTATATGTGAGGAACTGGGTGTTTTTGGTGCGATTATTGTATTGGTACTCTTTGGTCTTCTTCTTTACAGGCTGATGTTCATTGCCCAGAACGCGCCTGATATTTATGGATCTCTGGTGGCAATCGGAATATTTGCCCATATTGCACTTCAGGTAGTGCTGAATGTGGCAGTTGTGATCAAGCTGATTCCGACAACGGGAATTACCCTTCCTTTTATCAGTTACGGAGGCACGTCCATTTTGTTCCTGATGGCAGAAATGGGGATTGCACTGGGAATTTCGCGAACCATCAGGTTTGAGGAGTAAAAAGAATGAATTAGTTGAGAAGAACCTCTTTTCATTATCAAAAAAATATGCTATCCTTATAGAAAGTGGTTTTAAATACTACATAAGATGGAAGCGAATGACACACGTAGGGGTGTGCGGGAGGAAATGAAATGAGTTACAGGATTATTGTAGATAGCTGTGGAGAATTAACGGAAGAGATGAAAGCGTCTGGACATTATCAGACAGCCTGCCTTAGTATAGATGTAGACGATTATCATATTGTAGACGATGAGACATTTGATCAGAAAGAATTTTTGCGTATTGTGGCGGAAAGCCCGAATTGTCCGAAATCATCCTGTCCGTCTCCGGAGTCTTATATGGAGGGATACCATTGTGATGAGGAGCATGTTTATGCGGTAACACTGTCGGCAGAGCTGAGTGGTTCTTACAATAGTGCTGTGCTTGGTAAAGAGCTGTATCATGAAGAATATGGAGAGAAGGATATTTACGTGTTTAATTCCCGGTCTGCGTCTGTAGGAGAGACTGTAATTGCACTGCGGATTGCAGAGTGCGAGGAAAAGGGAATGTCTTTTCAGGAGACAGTAGCTGCTGTGGAAGATTATATTGAGAAGATGGATACTTTTTTTGTCCTTGAAACACTGGAAACACTTCGAAAAAATGGGCGCCTTACCGGACTCAAAGCTGTGGTGGCAACAGCACTTAATATTAAACCGGTCATGGGGGCAACACCTGAAGGAACGATCTGCCAGCTTGGACAGGCCAGAGGAATTAAGAAGGCACTTGTGAAGATGGTGGAAGAAATAGTTTCTAAAGTAAAGAATCCGGAAGAGAAAATACTTGCAATCAGTCACTGCAACTGTCGGGATAGAGCGGAACGTGTAAAAGAGATGATACTGGAGCATATTTCACCGAAGCAGGTGATCATACTGGATACTGCCGGAATCAGCAGTATGTATGCGGCTGATGGCGGAGTAATTGTGGTTGTATAAAAAGCAGAACTGTGGTAAAATATGACTGTTCGGGAAGTTGGAAGAAGAGTAGAGTCCCGGACAGTCATTTTTGTGAGAAGGAGCATTGGAAGATGAGTCAGGAAAAGGTAGATAAATATAAAAAAGAAAAGGCAAATCGTAAGGAACATATGCGCCGTGAGAAGATCAAACATATGATGCGGCGGTGTGTGGTAGGAGTTCTTGGCCTTGCACTTGTCGGCTGGATCGGATATTCTGCTTACAATGTATATGATGCGAATAAGCCGAAACAGGAAGCACAGGTGGATTATTCTGCAATCACAGATTATCAGCAGCAGCTGAATACGCTTGGTGAGGCGGCAGAATAAGGCGGGGTGTGCTTGAATTTGTCTGTTAAATAGTATGAAAAGAGAAAAGGATGTAAAAAATGGAATTGAATCCGTTTTTTACATCCTTTTTTTGAGTCTTTATGGAAAATGGAAAAAGGGGGTTGAAATCGGGGAAAAAGTGGTTTACAATGTATTCAAGTGGTAGAAAGTGGTGAAAAGTGGTATAAAGTGGATTGAATGTGGAAGAACGCTTTATACATTTCAGGAAGGGGGCCGACGGGCACCCGAATG
Source organism: Sporofaciens sp. SGI.106 (assembly GCF_050314255.1). Lineage (NCBI taxonomy): Bacteria > Bacillati > Bacillota > Clostridia > Lachnospirales > Lachnospiraceae > Sporofaciens > Sporofaciens sp. SGI.106. The sequence continues at coordinate 176,017 of NZ_JBNPMZ010000003.1, read as the reverse complement.
AAAGAGGGTGAGTTCTGATGTTGAAAGGAGAATACAGTCATAATATTGACCCGAAGGGGCGATTGATCATTCCTGCAAAGTTTCGTGACGATTTAGGGGAGCATTTCGTCATAACGAAAGGAATGGAAAACTGTCTGTATGTATATCCTGAGACTGAATGGACTGCTTTTGAAGAAAAACTTAACGCCCTGCCCACGACCACAGATAAAAAAGCCAGAGCTTTTGCTTACTTCTTTCAGGGAAGTGCAACTGACGGTGACCTTGATAAACAAGGAAGAACATTGATCCCTTCTGTACTTAGAACATATGCACATCTGGATAAAGAGGTTGTGTTTATCGGTATGGGGAAGCGTGCCGAGATTTGGGACAAGGCAAGATGGGAAGAAAAGAATGCTGAAGTGGAACTCAACATTGAAGAGATTGCATCTGATATGGAAGAGAGCGGATTCAGTATCTAAGAGGGAGAAGATATGGAATTCAAACACAAATCAGTATTACTTGAAGAAACAGTAAATGGATTAAACATCAGGCCGGACGGAATATATGTGGACGGAACGCTTGGTGGCGGCGGACATGCCTATGAGGTGTGCCGGCGTTTAGGTGAAAAGGGGAGTATTATAGGAATAGACCAGGATGAAGCAGCAATCGAGGCTGCAGGCATCCGCTTAAAAGACTTCGGGGAGAAAGTTACAATAGTCCGGAGCAACTATTGTGATATGAAGTCGCGGCTCCATGAATTAGGCATTGACAAGGTCGATGGGATCGTGCTTGACCTGGGCGTATCCTCCTATCAGTTGGATACGGCAGAGCGGGGATTCTCCTATCGCGAGGATGCACCTCTGGATATGCGGATGGATAGACGTCAGGAGATGACGGCCAGAGACATCGTCAATGGCTACAGTGAGATGGACCTCTATCGCGTGATTCGTGACTATGGCGAGGATAAGTTCGCTAAGAACATTGCCCGTCACATTGTCGCGGAACGCGAGCGGAGGTCTATTGATACTACAGGACAATTAACAGAGATTATAAAGCATGCCATACCGATGAAATTTCAGAAAAAATCGGGACATCCGGCTAAGAGAACCTTTCAGGCACTCCGTATTGAGCTGAACAGAGAGCTGGATGTATTAAGAGATTCACTGGATGACATGATAGAGATATTAAATCCGGGTGGGAGATTATGTATTATTACCTTCCATTCGCTGGAGGACAGGATTGTAAAAAGTGCATTCAGGAAAAATGAGAATCCATGTACCTGTCCGAGTCATTTTCCGGTATGTGTATGCGGAAATGTCTCAAAGGGAAGTGTTATAACCAGAAAACCAATTTTACCAAGCGAGGAGGAGCTGGAAGAAAATAGTCGTTCTAAGAGTGCTAAGCTTCGAATCTTTGAGAGAAAATAGGCAGTGTTTTAAATTATTTTTCAGAAAGGGGAGAGCGATATGGCAACAGGGAATCGAACTGTAAGAAGACAGACCTATAGACAGAATCCTTCAAATGTACGCCAGATGTACGTGTATGGAAATACCGTGACAAAGCCGGCATATGAGCCCAAGCGGCATGCGCCGGAAACGCAGCGTCCCCAACGTGCCAGTAGACAGGTACGTAAAAATCGCAGACAGGCTATGCATATCAGTAAGGCATATGTGGTCTTTATGGCAGCGGCAGCTATCTTAATGCTGGTGGTATGTGTGAATTATGTACAGCTTCGTTCTGAGATTACCAGTCGTTCTAAAAATATTTCTGCAATGCAGACAGAGCTTGCGCAGATGCGGGAAGAAAACAATACCAGGTATAATGTAATCATGGACTCTGTGAATCTGGATGAAATTCGTACGAAAGCAATGAATGAGCTTGGCATGGTATATGCGAATAAAGATCAGATTGTAGAATATGATAATCCTGCCGGAGACTATGTAAAACAGTATGAAAACATCCCGGAGGATGGTGTGCTGGCAAGCTCAAAGAAAGTACAGGAGTAAGGTGATAATATGGGCTTAAGGGTAAAAAAATACCTGAAAAAAAAGTTTCCCAAATTTATGCAGAAAAAGCTAGTATTGCTCTATGTAGCGATTATACTAGCTTTTGTTATTCTGATAGGGCGGATTACATATATAAATGCGTCCAGTGGAGACAAATATACAAAACTGGTTCTGGATCAGCAGCAGTATGACAGCAGAACTATCCCCTACAAGAGGGGAGATATTGTAGACCGTAATGGAACAAAGCTGGCGACCAGTGAAAGAGTGTACAATGTGATTCTGGATGTTAAGGCTATGCTCAGTAAGGATGACTATGTGGATCCTACGATCAATGTGTTGAAGGAATGCTTTGATATTCAGGAAGAAGATGTAAGGAAAGTAATGGAAGACAATCCGGACAGCCGCTATACGATATTAAAGAAAGGCGTATCATACGCAGATGCAAAAGCATTTGAAGCAGTTGACGAGGATAACGAGAACTATCCAAACGTATGCGGAATCTGGCTGGAGGAAGACTATGTCAGAACTTATCCATACAACACGCTTGCCTGTGATGTCATAGGCTTTACTGTAGATGGCAACGTGGGAAATAATGGAATAGAAGGTTATTATAATTCTGTTCTGAATGGAACGGATGGCAGAGAGTATGGATATCTGGATACAGATTCTTCTGTAGAGTGGACGGTAAAGGAGCCTAATAATGGCGAGACAGTGGTGTCTACCATCGATGTTCAGGTACAGAGTATTGTAGAAAAGCATATCCTGGCATTTAATGAGGCTCATAAGAATCTGGCAACACCAGGAGAAGGAAGTAAGAATACGGCTGTAATCGTGATGAACCCTCAGAACGGAGAAATACTTGCAGAAGCTTCTTATCCTAATTATGATTTGAATTCTCCAAGAGACCTGACTAATTATTATACGGAAGAACAGTTGAAGGCAATGTCGGATGATGAAAAACTGGATGCAATGAATTCTCTGTGGAAGAATTTCTGTATCAGTGATACTTATGAGCCGGGTTCTACTATGAAGCCATTTACTGTGGCGGCAGGATTGGAGGATGGAGCACTTACAGGAGAAGAGTATTTTTATTGCGGAGGTATGCTTCATATTGGAGATCATGACATCCATTGTATCAACAGGGATGGACATGGAAATCAGTCTCTTAGTGAAGCAGTCCAGAATTCCTGTAATGTGGCATTGATGCAGATAGCAGAGATGGTCGGGGCGGAAGAATTCTGTAAATATCAGCATATATTTGGATTTGGTGAGCTTACAGGAATTGACCTTCCCGGAGATGCATCTACGGAAGGACTTTTGTATACACCGGAAAATATGGATGCTGCCAGTTTGGCAACCAATGCATTTGGACAGAATTTTAATGTGACCATGACCCAGCTTGCAGCCGGCTTCTGTTCTTTGATCAACGGAGGGGATTATTACCAGCCTCATATCGTTAAGCAGATTCAGGACAGTAATGGAAATGTCATTGAAAATAAAGATCCGGTGCTGGTGAAACGTACGGTTTCCAGGGAAACCAGCGAGCTGGTCAAGCAATATATGCGGGGAGTTGTACAGAATACCAGTGGTAAGCTTGCGAATATCGAAGGATATGAGGTGGGAGGCAAGACCGGTACGGCAGAGAAACTTCCACGTTCGGAAGGAAAGAACCTTGTTTCCTTTATCGGCTATGCTCCACAGGAAAAACCGGAGATTATGGTATACGTGGTAATTGATGAGCCGAATGATTACGATCAGGCACAGAGTTCTTTTGCAGTTCAGATGGCAAGTGACATTATGCAGGAAATTTTCCCGTATCTTGGGATTACAAAGTCTGAAACGGCAGATGCCGGTACAGCGGATACAGAGGATGTTTCTTCAGAAGAATACTACGAGGAATAAAGAATAACCTTGCAGAACCGTTAATAAGTTATAAAAACGGATTCTGTGAGGTTTTTTTTGAAAAATAAAACATATAACAGGAAAAAGATTCTGGTGGTTTTCCTGTGTGCCATGTTCATTATTTTTTTTCTGATCGGCAGGCTGGTATATCTGATGGTGTTTGATGCGGAATACTATCAAAAGAAGGCAGAAGCTCTGCATGAAAGGGAAAGGGAGATTAAGGCGGCGCGTGGAGAAATCATAGATGCCGGCGGAAATGTCCTGGCTACCAATCGGACAGTGTGCACTATTTCCGTGATCCACAGTCAGATTACGGATCCGGAAGGGGTGATAAAGGCTTTGTCAGAGACTCTGGAGATGGACGAAAAGACGGTCAGAAAAAGGGTGGAGAAGGTATCATCCATGGAGAGGATCAAGACAAATGTGGATAAGGAAACAGGAGATGTTATCCGTAACATGGAACTGGATGGTGTGAAGGTGGATGAGGATTTCAAACGTTATTATCCTTATAATGAACTTGCTTCCACAGTATTGGGATTTACCGGGGGAGATAATCAGGGAATTATCGGTCTGGAAGTTCGGTATGAGGATGTGCTTAAAGGCAAGAATGGCAGGATACTTACTACAACGGATGCCAGAGGAGTAGAGCTTGATCAGGTGGCGGAAGACCGGGTGGAGCCTGTAGCGGGAAATACTCTCCAGATCAGTCTGGATTACAATATCCAGATGTATGCACAGCAGATGGCAGAGAAGGTTATGGAGGAAAAACAGGCGGATGGAGTTTCTATTTTGTTGATGAATCCTCAGAATGGAGAAATACTTGCCATGGTAAATGTGCCGGAATTTAATCTGAATGATCCGTTTACCCTGAATACAGGAGTTGATGAATCCACACTGACGGATGAGCAGAAACAGGATGCTCTGAATCAGATGTGGCGCAATCGGTGCATCAATGATACTTATGAACCGGGCTCTACTTTTAAGATTATTACCGCATCTGCCAGTCTGGAGGCGGGGGTGGTGAAGCTGGATGACGGGTTCAGCTGCCCGGGTTACCGGGTGGTAGAAGACAGAAAAATCCGGTGTCACAAGGTGGGAGGTCACGGAGCTGAGACCTTTGTGGAAGGGGTACAAAATTCCTGTAATCCGGTGTTCATAGATATTGGGCTGAGGCTTGGTGTGGACCGGTTTTGTGGGTACTATGATCAGTTTGGCCTGATGGATCTTACTGGAATAGACCTGCCGGGAGAGGCATCTACCATAATGCATAAAAAAGAAAATATAGGGCTTGTGGAGCTGGCGACTATGTCCTTTGGGCAGTCTTTTCAGATTACGCCTGTCCAGCTTGCCACTACCGTGAGCTCTCTGATCAATGGAGGACGGAGAGTGACCCCTCATTTTGGCGTGAGGGTTTTAGATAAAGAGGGGGAGGAAGTGAAAACATTTTCTTATGGGAAGGGAGAGAGAATTCTCTCAGAGGAAACCTCTGCAACCATGAGGACAATACTGGAAAGCGTGGTTTCGGAGGGGTCAGGAAAAAATGCAGCTGTAGAGGGATACCGCATTGGCGGTAAGACGGCTACATCTCAGACACTTCCCAGAAGTGCCAATAAATATATCTCTTCATTTGTTGGATTTGTACCGGCAGATGATCCTCAGATTCTGGGCATGTGTGTGATATATAATCCTCAGGGAGTATATTATGGTGGTACCATAGCAGCCCCCGTAATCGGAAATATTTTCGAGAATATCCTTCCCTATCTTGGCATTGAAAAAGAGTAGAAAATGCAGTATACTATTGTAGGTTAAAAAAGAAAAAACGAAAGAGACGAAGAGGTGTGTTATGGATTATAAAGTGTTTATACCGGTGCTGATATCGTTTACAATCAGTGTGATTCTGGGACCGCTGGTCATTCCGGTTCTGCGCAGGCTTAAGATGGGCCAGACTGAGAGAGAAGAGGGTGTGCAGTCCCATCTGAAGAAAGCGGGAACTCCGACGATGGGCGGAGTGATCATTCTTTTGAGTGTGGTTGTGACATCCGTGTTGTATATTAAGGATTATCCGAAGATTATCCCGATTCTGTTTGTGACTCTCGGATTTGGACTGATCGGATTCCTGGATGATTATCTGAAGGTTGTTCTGAAACGTTCAGACGGACTTTTTCCGAAACAGAAGATGGCGCTTCAGATTCTGGTTACAGCTGTTTTTGCGTTTTATATCGTGAAGTTTACGGATGTGTCACTGGAGATCCTGATACCGTTTTCCGGAGGCAAATTCCTGAATATTGGCTGGCTTGCAATTCCGGTTCTTTTCTTTGCGGTGATCGGAACAGTAAATGGTGTGAATTTTACGGATGGTCTGGATGGTCTTGCTTCCAGTGTGACCGTGCTGGTAGCGACCTTCTTTACAGTGGTTGCAATCGGAACCCAAAGCGGTATTGAGCCTGTCACTTGTGCGGTAGTAGGCGCCCTGCTTGGATTTTTGCTGTTTAATGTGTATCCGGCCAGTGTGTTTATGGGAGATACCGGTTCTCTGGCACTTGGAGGCTTTGTAGCATCTACGGCCTATATGCTGCAGATGCCGCTGTTTATTATGATTGTTGGACTGATTTATCTGGTTGAGGTATTATCTGTAATCATCCAGGTGACCTATTTTAAGAAAACCGGAGGCAAGAGAATCTTTAAGATGGCTCCGATCCATCATCATTTCGAGCTGTGCGGCTGGTCAGAGACAAGGGTAGTGGCTGTATTTTCAATTATTACTGCGATTCTCTGTCTGATTGCACTGATGGCAATGTAGAAGGTATTTTCCCGAAAAAAGGGATAAAATTAGGAGGATGACATGTTAGTGGAAGGAAAAAAAGTTCTGGTATTCGGTTCCGGTATCAGTGGAATCGGGGCTGCAGGACTTCTGGAAGAACGTGGAGCGGATGTTGTACTTTACGATGGAAATGATAAGCTTAACAGGGAAGAACTTCGGGCAAAGCTCGGAGCGGAAAGTAAGGCGGAAATCGTGCTTGGTGAGTGCCCTGAGGAACTGATCAGGAGTCTGGATATAGTGGTTATCAGTCCGGGTGTGCCGACAGATCTTCCGGTGGTTAACCGGATGCGGGAGTGCGGTATTCCGATTATTGGCGAGATTGAGCTCGCTTATGAACTGGGTAAGGGCGAGGTCCTTGCAATCACTGGAACCAATGGAAAGACTACAACGACTGCACTTCTGGGTGAGATTATGAAACGTGCCTCAGACAGTGCATTTGTGGTAGGAAATATCGGGAATCCGTATACTACGGTAGTGGATGAGACCAGAGAGGATTCTGTAATTGTTGCGGAGATGAGCAGTTTCCAGCTGGAAACGATCGTGACATTCCGTCCGAGAGTGTCCGCAATCCTGAATATCACACCGGATCATCTGAACCGTCATCATACGATGGAGGCTTATATTGAGGCGAAGATGAATGTGGCAAAGAATCAGACGAAGGATGATGTCTGTGTCCTGAATTATGAGGATGAGGTTCTGAGAAAATTTGGTGAAGAAGTGACGGCAGAGGTTCTATATTTCAGCAGCCGGCGTAAACTGGAGAAAGGCATTTATCTGGAGGATGGTAATATTATCTATAGGAATCCGGAAGAATGTCTGGTATGTAATGTGGAGGAACTGAAGCTTCTGGGAACCCACAATTATGAAAATGTAATGGCGGCAGTGGCTATGGCAGCTTCCTATGGCGTAGATATGGATGTGATCCGTGAGACCATTCGCGATTTTGCCGGAGTAGAACACCGGATAGAATTTGTGGCAGAAAAGAACGGAGTTGCCTATTATAATGATTCGAAGGGAACGAATCCGGATGCTGCGATTAAGGGGATTCAGGCAATGCGCCGTCCAACCATGCTGATCGGAGGAGGATACGATAAGGATTCCTCTTATAAGGAGTGGATTGAAAGCTTTGACGGCAAGGTAAAGAAGCTCGTACTTCTGGGCCAGACAAAGGAAAAAATAGCTAAAGAGGCCAGAGAATGCGGCTTCTATGATATTATTCTGGTGGACACCTTTGAAGAAGCTGTGATGACATGTGTAAAACTTGCAGAACCAGGAGATGCAGTTCTCCTCTCACCGGCGTGTGCAAGCTGGGGCATGTTTAAGAATTATGAGGAACGCGGGGATAAGTTTAAAGAAATTGTAAATTCCTTATAAGGAGTGGAGGCATATTGCCGGGTTCTAAAAAGAAAAAGTATGATTATACCCTTCTTGCAGCACTGTTTCTGCTTTTGATCCTGGGACTTGTAATTCTTTACAGTACCAGTTCATATAACGGAGAAGTTAAATTTCATGATTCACTTTATTATCTGAAGAAACAGCTGTTTGCTACCAGCCTCGGGATTACGGCAATGTTTGTGATGGCCAACACAGATTATCATGTCTGGCGGCGTTTTGCTGTTCCGGCATATCTGGCGGCAATTCTGTTGTCAGTGGCTGTGATATTTGTGGGTGATGAGTATAATGGGTCCAAAAGATGGCTGTCTTTGGGCCCCTTTTCTTTTCAGCCGTCTGAATTTGCAAAAGTGGCGGTCATTCTGTTTCTTGCCCATTTAGTGACGAAACACGTGAAGAAGATGGGCAGTGTGAAGATGCTTTTTGGGATTATGCTGAGCATTCTGCCAATCGTGGGACTTGTAGGTGCCAGCAATTTAAGTACTGCTATTATAATTCTTGGAATCGGAGTCATCCTCGTATTCATTGCCAGTCCCAAATATGCTCAGTTTATCTGGATGGGAGGTCTGGGTGTCGGATTTATGGGGATTTTTCTGGCGCTTGAGAGCTATCGTCTGGAACGGCTGGCAATCTGGCGTAATCCTGAAGCCTATGAGAAAGGATATCAGACACTTCAGGGGCTGTATGCCATCGGTTCCGGCGGATTATTTGGCAGGGGACTCGGTCAGAGCGTACAGAAGCTGGGCTTTGTGCCGGAGGCGCAAAATGATATGATTTTTTCGATAGTCTGCGAAGAATTGGGGTTGTTTGGCGCGGGATTTGTACTGATCCTGTTTTTGATACTGATCTGGAGATTCTTTGTGATAGCTACCCATGCCAGCGATTTGTTTGGAGCCCTGATTGCGTCCGGAGCGATGGCACATATGATGATTCAGGTAATATTGAATATTGCCGTCGTTACAAATACCATTCCCAATACGGGGATTACCTTACCCTTTATCAGTTATGGAGGTACGTCGGTAGTATTTCTTCTATTAGAAATGGGGCTTGTCTTAAGTGTGTCATCTCTGGTAGAATGAACCCTAGGGAGAAATGGACACAAATCGGATGTTTACATTCGATTTTGTGTCTATGGGGACCGCTAAATCATGAAGAAGTAGCCATTTTTGTAAAAAATGAGCGGATTCTGAATGATTTCATCGATTTTGGGAGTGCGATAGCACGTAAAAATCGATGTTGGGTTCATTCGTTGCCTAATTCATAGTATAAAATTGGAGGAAACCATATGAGTGGTCAGAAAAAAATGAGCCATAAAATATATGCTCTGGTGGTTATCGTACTGGGGATCATTATTTTCGCGCTTTCGTTTTTTCTGCTTTTTTATGTACAGAAGATGGAAGTCAGTGGAAATGAGTATACGGAAAGTCAGGCAATCATCGATGTGGTGAAAAAGGATCCCTGTTCAGTGAATTCTCTGTATCTTTATGGAAAATATCGTCTGAAAAAAGATACGGGTATGCCTGGAAGCCTGGACGCTGTGAAAGTAAGCTTAAAAGCTCCATGGTCTGTTAATATCAAGGTGACAGAAAAGGAAATTGTAGGCTATATATTGGCGGATGAAGGTTATGCATATTTTGACAAAGATGGAACGGTTGTTTTAGAATCTTTGGAAGTGAGAGAGAATGTGCCTTTCATACAGGATCTGGAAGTAGAAGAAGTGACATTATATAAAACACTGAAATGTAAGGATGAAAAGCTTCTGAAGGCTGTTCTGGATGTGACGAAAGAACTTCAGAATTATGAACTGACGCCGGATAAGATTACCTGTACGGATTCAGGTGTATGCCTGTATTTTGAAAATATCTGTGTATCTCTTGGGAAAAAGGTGACTTCCGATAAGATGGCACAGATTGCACCGATTCTTGCAAAACTTTCCGGGCAGACGGGAACCCTTCATCTGGAGCATTATGAGGATGAGGGTAGTGGAACCATTACATTCAAGGTGGGAGAACTTCCGGGAGTGGAACCGCAGGAACCTGCACCAACGGATGAGCAGCAGGTACAGGAAGAAGGTACCGGCGATGAAGAGGATGGATATTATGATGAATCCTATGGAGAATATTATGATGAGTCCTATGATGAATATTATGATGAAAGCTACGATGAGTCCTACAATGACGGTTATGGTTACGATGAAAGCGATGATTATTAAAAGAAATTGAATAAAATGAGTGAAAAACCGTAAAAATAGGTAAAATTCTATTGATATTTCAAACGAAAACTTATATTATATACTATATATGGCGGGTTCTGTAAACCGTGACAGGTGTTGGGCGCGTCAGCGGCATTCGATGAGACGGTTGTCGTTATTGGGATGTATAGATAATAAGGATAACAAAGGAGGAGAAACCCTTGCTAGAAATTAAAACAAACGAATCAGAAGCAGCGGCAAAGATAATTGTTGTTGGAGTGGGCGGAGGCGGAAATAACGCTGTAAACCGAATGATTGATGAACAGATTGCCGGTGTTGAATTTATTGCAATTAATACAGATAAACAGGCTTTGCAGCTGTGTAAGGCTCCAACCCTTATGCAGATCGGTGATAAGATTACCAAAGGACTTGGCGCCGGTGCAAGACCGGAGATTGGTGAGAAAGCAGCAGAAGAGAGCGCAGAGGAAATATCTGCAGCATTGAAAGGTGCAGATATGGTATTTGTTACCTGTGGTATGGGAGGCGGTACCGGTACCGGTGCAACTCCTGTTGTAGCACGTATCGCGAAGGAACAGGGAGCACTCACAGTAGGTGTTGTTACAAAACCTTTCCGTTTTGAGTCCAAAACACGTATGAATAATGCGCTTGCAGGAATTGAAAAGTTAAAAGAGAGTGTAGATACACTGATTGTTATCCCGAATGATAAACTGCTGGAAGTTGTAGACAGAAGAACTACTATGCCGGAAGCATTGAAGAAGGCTGATGAGGTTCTTCAGCAGGGTATTCAGGGTATCACAGACCTGATTAATGTTCCGTCTCTGATTAACCTTGACTTTGCCGATGTTCAGACCGTTATGACGGACAAGGGTATTGCGCATATTGGTATCGGACAGGGCCGAGGCGACGATAAGGCACTTGAAGCAGTAAAACAGGCTGTTGCCAGCCCGCTGCTTGAGACAACTATTGCAGGTGCATCTCATGTTATTATTAATGTATCCGGTGATATCACACTTATGGATGCATCTGATGCGGCAGAGTATGTTCAGGAACTGGCAGGAGAAGATGCTAATATCATCTTTGGTGCTATGTATGACGATTCCAAAGCTGATGAGGCTACTATTACTGTAATTGCCACGGGATTACATAACGTAGGTGGTTCTTCTTCCAAGCTGAAATCCAGACTGGAAGGTGTACAGCGCCAGACTATGGTTCCGCCGGCATCTAATTATGATAGACCTGTACATGCATCTAAAGTAGATATGGGAGCAGCTCCGACTATGGGTGGAGGAACAACGCAGGTTCCGAGAAGACCGGTTGGAGGCACAGTGCCTACATTGGACACACCAAGAACACCGACTGCGAAAGTAAAAGAGCAGTCTATTAAGATACCGGACTTTTTTAAGAAGTAAATAAGGTGATACAAGAGTTCCGCTTGCGGAACTCTTTTTTTGAACTATTTTTGGGAACAATCTCTTTTTCTGTCGAGCGAATCTTTTTTCTTTTCCCCATCTTCTGACAAATTCCTTTTTCTCATTCTCCTATAATAAATCATGCCAGTGGCATTCTTGAATAAGAGAGAAGGTGGAATGTGTACTATGAATTGTATATAGACGTGCTGTTTCTTGTGAATTTTATGATGGATTTTATTCTTTTGCTTCTGGTGCGGCGAATACTGAAATTTTCTGCTTCGTATGGAAATATCTGTCTGGGAGCATTAGCGGGATCCATTCTTACCTGTGCAGCAGTGGCAATTCCGATTCCTTACTCGTTTATTAAATTTATATGGTTTCATGCAGTTGTGAATGTGGTAATGCTTATGACAGCTTTCAGAACAGGATGGAGAAAAAAGCTGTGGAAAGGGCTGGGGGCGCTCTATATCTGTGGATTTATACTGGGAGGAATACTGGAATTTCTGGGTCAGTATATCAGTCCTTATATAAAAGCCGGAAGTCTTTTTTTTGCGGTGGCAGTAGCAGGTTATTACATTTCGTCGGCAGTGCTGAATCTAATGACGTCATTTTTGCATTTTGGCGAATTCCATTGTCCGGTGACGCTTTACGTCGGAAATAAGCGGTGTGAGATTCAGGCGATTGTAGATACAGGGAATCATTTAAAGGATGGTCTGACAGGGAAGGCAGTTAGTGTGATGGGCCGTCAGACTGCCGAAAATCTTTTCGGAGGGAAAATGCCGGAAAAATTTCGCTATATCCCCTATCACTCGATAGGAAAAAAATCCGGAGTAATTCCAGTAGTAACGCTGGACTGGATGTGTATCGGCGGGGAAGAAGAACAGTGGATAGAGAGCCCCCTTGTGGGAATCAGTGAAACAGATATTTCATCAGATGGGGAATATGATCTGATCATAAATCCCGATGTATAAGAAGGAGGATGGAGACATGGTAATTAATATGAGTGCACCAAATCAGTTTAAATTAAAAATGATGCCGGGATTTCGGACAATATTATTTCAGGAAAAAAAGGATGTTCATTATATCGGAGGTTCGGAAATTCTTCCGGCTCCTCTGGAAGTTGAGGAAGAGGTGGAAATGATACATAAGCTCGGGACAAAGGAGGATGAAGATGCGAAGAAAATATTGATTGAGCATAATCTCAGACTGGTCGTGTATATTGCAAAGAAATTTGACAATACGGGCGTAGGTGTGGAGGATCTGATTTCTATTGGGACAATTGGACTGATCAAGGCAATCAATACATTTAATCCCCAGAAAAAGATTAAGCTGGCTACTTACGCATCCCGCTGTATTGAAAATGAAATATTAATGTATCTTCGCAGAAATAATAAGACAAAGATGGAGGTATCTATTGATGAACCTCTGAATGTGGACTGGGATGGAAATGAACTTCTTCTGTCAGATATACTGGGGACGGAAGAAGATACGATTTATAAAGATATGGAAAATGAAGCAGAAAGGAAGATTTTGATAAAGGCTCTTGGGCGCCTTACGGGAAGAGAGCAGACAATTATTAAAATGAGATTTGGAATCGGAATGCCGGATGGGGAAGAGAGAACACAAAAAGAGGTGGCTGATCTTCTGGGAATCTCACAGTCCTATATTTCCAGGCTGGAAAAGAAGATTATGCAGCGCCTGAAGCGGGAGATGGTAAAGTATTCATAAAAGTCCGTAGTCACAGAGTGGGAAAGGTGGTACAATAAAAGAAAAAGGGGTTGTGCGTATGAAACTTGAATTTATTGGTGCTGCCCACGAAGTGACCGGAAGCTGCCATCTTCTGAGGGCGTGTGGAAAAAATATATTGATTGACTGTGGAATGGAGCAGGGGCCGGATCTGTATGAGAATCAGGCAATACCAGTTACTGCCGGGGAGATTGATTATGTGCTGCTTACGCATGCTCATATCGATCATTCCGGAAAAATCCCTCTTCTTTGTAAACAGGGATTTCAAGGAGAAATCGTGACGACATTTGCTACCTCAGATCTGTGTAGTATCATGCTTCGTGACAGTGCGCATATTCAGGAGTTTGAAGCAGAGTGGAGAAACCGGAAGGCGAAGCGAAGCGGAGAACCGGAGTATGAGCCGATGTATACCATGGCAGATGCAGATGCGGCAATCGGGCTTCTTGCCCCCTGTGATTATAATCAGAAGATTGAACTTTGCCCGGGTATTGAGGTTAGATTTAATGATGTAGGTCATTTGCTGGGCTCCGCCAGTATAGAGGTGTGGGTGACAGAGGACGATCTGACGAAAAAGATTGTATTTTCCGGAGATGTAGGCAATGTGAATCAGCCGATCATCCGGGATCCTCAGAGGGTAAAGGAAGCCGATTATGTGGTAATCGAATCTACATACGGAGACCGTACTCACGGAGATGAGATACCGGATTATGTGTCAGAGTTTACCAGGATACTGAGAGAGACATTTCTTCGAGGAGGAAATGTGGTGATTCCATCTTTTGCAGTGGGACGTACTCAGGAAATCCTGTATTTTATCCGGGAAATAAAGGAAAAGAATCTTCTGCCCGAATATCCGAATTTTGAGGTGTATGTGGATAGTCCGCTTGCGATTGAAGCAACGAATGTATTTAATAAGAATGTAAAATCCTGCTTTGATGAGGAAGCAATGGAGCTGGTTGAGAAAGGAATCAATCCGCTGATTTTTCCGGGACTTAAGACGACCATCACAAGTGAGGAATCGAAACTGATTAATTTTGATGATAAGCCGAAGGTGATCGTGTCTGCATCAGGTATGTGTGAGGCGGGCAGGATCCGGCATCATCTGAAGCATAATCTGTGGAGACCGGAATGTACTATATGCTTTGTGGGATATCAGGCTGTGGGAACGCTGGGAAGAAAATTGATTGAAGGTGCGGATTGTGTGAAGCTTTTTGGAGAGAATATTACAGTAAATGCGAAAATTGAATCTCTGAAGGGTATCAGTGGTCATGCGGATATGAATGGACTTCTGAACTGGCTGAAGGGATTTGACAGAAAGCCGGATCGGGTTATGGTAGTGCATGGCGAGGATACGGTGACAGATCATTTCGCAGAACTTGTGCAGGAGACGATTGGTTGCCCGGCATTTGCACCGTATTCCGGAGGCTGCGTAGACCTGGCTGCTAATACGGTGGTAAGCGAAGGAATCCGGATGCCGAAGAAGGCGGTGGAGAAGCCTGCAAAGGCAAGGGCATCCATGGCATTCAACCGTGTTGTTGCGGCTGCAAAACGGTTGATGGCTGTTGTGCTTAAGAATGAAGGGCTTGCCAATAAGGAGCTTGCCAAGTTCGAGACCCAGATTAATAATCTGGCAGATAAATGGGACAGGGAAGATTAGACATGAAGAGATTATTAAAATATTTAGGAGAACACAAAGTGAAGGCGGTGATTGCACCGCTCTTCAAATGTCTGGAGGCGTGTTTTGAATTGTTTGTTCCGCTGGTAGTAGCGAGCATGATTGATGATGGAATACGCCGTTCAGACAATGAGCATATTATAAAGATGGCGGGACTATTGCTTTTGCTGGCACTGATTGGGCTTGCCTGTTCAATTACGGCGCAGTATTTTGCGGCAAAGGTAGCGATTCAGTCCGGAACGGGCATGAGGCGTGATCTGTTCGGACACATTATGAGTCTGGAGTATTCCAATATTGACGAGGTGGGAACATCTACGCTGATTACGAGAATGACGGCAGATATCAATCAGGTGCAGACAGGAATTAACATGTTTCTGCGTCTGTTTATGCGTTCTCCTTTTATTGTATTTGGAGCCATGATCATGGCATTTACGGTGGACAGGGAAGCGGCACTGGTATTTGTGGTAGCTATACCGGTGATGGCAGTCATCGTATTTTCCATTATGTTGTATTCCATGCCTCTTTATAAGAAAGTGCAGAAGCAGCTGGATCGGGTTATGCTGATTACAAGAGAGAATCTGCAGGGGGCCCGGGTGGTGAGAGCTTTTAACCGTCAGAATCAGGAAATGGAGACGTTTAAGGAGGAAAATGATGCGCTGGTATCCTTCCAGGTATTTGTGGGAAAGATTTCTGCGCTGATGAATCCACTGACTTATGTGGTGGTTAATGTGGCTGTCGTTGTTCTGCTCTATATGGGAGGGCAGAGAGTTCAGATTGGCAGTCTGACACAGGGGCAGGTGGTAGCACTGGTGAATTATATGTCGCAGATTCTGGTGGAGCTGATCAAACTGGCCGATTTTATAATTCTTATGTCCAAGGCCTTTGCCTGTCTGTCCAGAATTAATGCTGTGTTCGATATGAAGCCGGCTGTCGATGATGAAGAAGCTGCAACCGGCAAAACGGAAATTCTGTCTTCTGGTAGCAGGAAGCCGATTCTGGAATTCAGTCATGTAGGCTTCACATACAGGGGAAGCGCCCAGCCGGTGCTTCAGGATGTGGATTTTTCTGTGAATCCGGGAGAAATGATTGGTGTCATCGGTGGTACCGGAAGTGGTAAGTCTACGTTGATCAATCTGATTCCCCGTTTTTATGATGTGACAGATGGAGAAATTCGTTTTGGCGGAATGCCGCTCTCGAAAATGAAGATTTCTTCACTCAGAGACAGAATAGGAGTAGTTCCACAGAAGGCGGTTCTTTTTAAAGGAACGCTGCGGGAAAATATGCAGTGGGGAAGAGAAGAGGCGACAGATGGAGAGATTCGGGAAGCACTTGCGGCAGCCCAGGCTTTGGCCTTTGTGGAGGAAAAGCAGGAAGGGCTGGATATGAAGATCGAGCAGAACGGCAGAAATTTAAGCGGAGGCCAGAGACAGAGGCTTACTATAGCAAGAGCACTGGTTCGCAGACCGGAGATCCTGATTCTGGATGATTCGGCGTCTGCTCTGGATTTTGCAACAGACGCAGCCCTCAGAAAGGCAATTCGGGAACAGACCGGACAGATGACGGTATTTGTAGTATCTCAAAGGGTTTCTTCTGTTCAGAGTGCGGATAAGATTATTGTCCTGGATGATGGAAAAGTTGCAGGTGTGGGAAGTCACGAAGAGCTTCTTGAAGATTGCGAGGTTTATAAAGAAATCTGCCTTTCACAGATGTCAAAAGAGGAGGTGGAGTCCCGTGGATAAAACAAAAAAGAACAGGACAACTTTGAGAAGAATACTGCGGTATATCTCCCGATATAAGATACTGGTATTTCTGTCGATCTTTTTTTCTGCAGTTGCAGTGGGACTGACTCTGTACGTACCGATTCTCACCGGTCATGCGGTGGATCAGATTATCGGTCCGGAACAGGTGAATTTCCCGGCGCTTATGAGAATTTTACAGAAAATCCTTATCGTTACAGCGGCGATTGCGGTAGCCCAGTGGCTGAAAAATCATATTAATAATAAAGTGACTTATCACGTGGTGGAAGATATCCGTACCCGTGCTTTTAATCATATTCAGAAGCTGCCTGTAAGCTATGTGGACAACCATCCTTCCGGAGACATTGTCAGCAGGATCATTACTGACACGGATCAGTTCTCGGAGGGACTTCTGATGGGATTTACCCAGCTGTTCAGCGGTGTGGCAACCATTCTGGGGACCCTGCTCTTTATGCTGAGTATTCATCCGATGATTACACTGGTTGTAGTGGCAGTGACTCCTTTATCTTTCTTTGTGGCAAAATTTATTGCAAAAAAGACATTTACCATGTTTAAGTGCCAGTCACAGACCAGAGGAGAGATGACCTCCCTCATTGATGAGATGATTGGAAATCTGAAAGTGGTGAAAGCATTTTCACATGAAAAAGAGGGAAAAGAAGCATTTGAGAAAATCAATGAGAAGCTGGCCGGATATTCCATGAGTGCCACTTTCTTTTCTTCCATCGTGAATCCTTCCACCCGGTTTGTAAATTCCATTGTGTATGCAGCAGTTGGATTCTTTGGAGCGTTGATGGCGGTTAGAGGGCATATTACGGTCGGACAGCTAACCAGTTTTCTGAATTATGCAAATCAGTACACCAAGCCATTTAATGAGATATCCGGGGTGGTCACAGAGCTTCAGAATTCCCTTGCTTCTGCTTCCAGAGTATTTGAACTGATCGATGAACAGAAGATGAAGGAGGATGCTCCGGATGCAAGAGTGCTTACAGATGCCCGGGGCAATGTGGACATAGAGCATGTCTATTTTTCCTATACGGCAGACCGGAAACTGATCGAAGATCTGAACCTGAAAGTGAAGCCGGGACAGAGAGTAGCCATTGTAGGGCCTACCGGATGCGGAAAGTCTACGCTGATCAATCTGCTGATGCGGTTCTATGAGGTGAATCAGGGTGCGATTCGGATTGACGGAACAGACAACCGGGATATTACCAGAGAGAGCCTGAGAGCTAATTTTGGAATGGTGCTGCAGGAAACATGGCTTAAGTCCGGTACTGTGGGAGAAAATATTGCTTATGGCAAGCCGGACGCAACCAGGGAAGAAATCATCCGGGCAGCAAAAGAGGCACACTGTCACAGCTTCATCATGCGAATGCCTGATGGATATGACACGGTGCTGGGAGAGGACGGCGGTATGCTGTCACAGGGGCAGAAACAGCTGCTCTGCATCGCGAGAGTCATGCTTTGCCTGCCGCCGATGCTCATACTGGATGAGGCTACATCCTCCATCGATACCAGAACCGAGCTGAAAATCCAGAACGCCTTCGCCAAGATGATGGAAGGTAGAACATCCTTCATCGTAGCCCACCGGCTCTCCACAATCCGGGAAGCCGATGTCATCCTGGTCATGCGGGACGGCAACATCGTAGAACAGGGAAAACACGAAGACTTGCTCCGCCAAAACGGATTCTACGCAAAACTATATCAGGCCCAGTTTGCACGTTAGACATGAGGCATGCAATAACAGAAAACCGCCACCTGCTGTGTGCTCGCACACAGGCAGGGAGGCGGTTTTCTGTTATTATAGGACGAAGTCCGTGACCGAGATGAAGCGGAGCGGAATCGAGGTGCATGCCGGAGGAGGGTGAAGCCGGTGGCAGTCCTACGTGTCAGAATGCAAAAATTATAAATCCCCACGTAGAAAAAACGCAGTCCTACGTGTAAGAATGCAGAAATTCCAAATCCCCACGTAGAAAAATCGCTGTCCTACGTGCCAGAATGCAGAAATTCCAAATCCCCACGTAGAAAAAACAAAATCCTACGTGTCAGGCAGAAGAAATTGTGATTTCCCGCGTAGTAAGTGTTAAAAAGCTACGTGTCAAATAGAAAAATTTGTGATTTCCCACGTAGGAAACCTCAAAATCTACGTGTCAGATAGAAGAAAAAGGAATTTTCCGCTAAAAAAGTTCCACTGAACTTTTTTGGCGTATGCATGGCAACGTAAAAAGGGGGATGGGCGAGTTTTGAACTTGCCATCCCCCTATATCGACGGGTTAATTCAGATAGATTAATTCATCCCTGCACAGATTTCTGCCAGGTTTCTTGCGTTGTCTCCGATTCGCTCGAAGTCTGTCAAAAGTTCGGAATACAGGATGCCTTCTTCTGCCTTACAATCACCCTTCCGCGCACGTTTTAACTGCCGCTTCAGGAATTTTTTCTGCATATCGTCCATGAGAGTCTCATATCTTATGGTCTCGTAAAGCATGATATGATAATCTGCATTTACAGAGAAATGAATATGTTCCAGTATTTTCATGCTGATATCCTTCATTTTTTCAATCTCAGCCAGGGCACTGTCAGAGAAGCTGACGGACCATTTCTGCATGGAATTCAGATACTCGGCAATGTTCATTGCATGATCTCCGATTCGCTCAATGTTCCCGATAATCATATAAAAGCTGTTGATTCGTTTGGCGTCTTCTTCCGACATTTCCATCGGCATCAGACTGACAATGTATCTGGCAATCTGTTCATTCAGGAAATCGATATAGGCCTCCCGGTCAGTGATTTCTTCCAGAGATTTCATGTTTCTTGTCAGCAGTGCGTCGTAAGCTGATTTTACATTTTCTACTGCCATCTGATACATGCGGGTAACCTCCTGTTCCAGCTGGGAGATAGCGACAGCTCCATGACCCATGACATACATGCCATCAAAGGGAGCGATATACTTAAGAATTCGGTTCGGTGTTTCAGGAACTTCGCTGTCAGGAAGAATCCGCTGGGCGATTTCGGCCATCATGTTTCCAAACGGGAGTAGTAGAAGAGTGGTTACAATATTGAAGGTAGTATGTACATTTGCAACCTGCGCTACCGGGTTTGGATTTAACATTTCCATCCAGCTTACAAATGGAGTTGCCATACAGATAACGGTAAAAATTATGGTTCCGATTATGTTAAACATCAGATGGATAACGGTAGTACGTTTCGCATTTGCTTTTGTTCCGATGGAAGCAAGGACCGCTGTAATACAGGTTCCGATGTTCTGTCCAAACAGGATGAATACGGCGCTGGAGAGTGGAACCATTCCCGTCGCAGCAAGTGCCTGCAGAATTCCGACGGAGGCGGAAGAGGACTGGATAATGGCGGTAAATACAGCACCGACCAGTATGCCAATCAGAGGATTGGATGCACTGGTCATAAAACGCAGAAAAGTCTCTGAATTTTGCAGAGGCTCCATGGCATTACCCATCATTCCCATACCGATAAAGAGGACGCCAAGGCCGGCGAAAATGGAAGCGATATGTCGGGCCTTTTCGTTTTTGGAAAATAGAATGACAGTAACGCTTACAAAAGCAATTAGCGGAGCAATGGATCCGATGTCCAGTGCAATCAGCTGTCCGGTAATGGTAGTACCGATGTTGGCACCCATGATGACCCATACTGCCTGATTCAGAGTCATCAGCCCGGAATTTACAAATCCGACTACCATAACCGTGGTGGCGGAGGAAGACTGAATAACGGCAGTGATCAGAGCACCTGCCAGTACTCCTTTGATGCGGTTCGATGTTAATTTTTCCAGTATTTCTTTCATTTTATTTCCGGCGGTGGTTTCCAGACCATTACTCATCATCTGCATTCCATACAGAAAGAGTGCCAGGCCGCCAAGAAGCAGCAATACATCGCTTGTGTTCATTTTTTATTTATTATCTCCTTAACTTACAATTTCTTCTGCTCTCTGAAGAGCTGCTTCAATATTCGGCCGGAAATTCTCCTGACCGATTCTGTCGGCAAATCCGGCCTTTTTCATAGCCTTCTCCGGCTGTGGATTCACATGAGACAGAATCATGGTGATGCCAAGCTTCTGGCATTTGTTCTGTAATTCCACCAGTGCATTCAGTGACGTGGTATCAATAGAAGGAACTGCACGCATACGCAGTACCAGACATTTGGTGGAATCTTCTACGATAATCTGTTCAATAATATTGGCTGCACCGAAGAAAAGAGGACCGGTGATCTCATAAACCCGTACGCCTTTCGGAAGCTTGCGCAGGTGCTCATTTACTTCTGCGCTGTCGTCATCCACATAAGTCCAGCCGCGCACGGAGGTTTCGTCGCTCATTCGCTTTAAGAATGTCATGCAAGCCAGAACCATACCGAATTCGATTGCGATTACCAGGTCAAACACGATCGTAAGAACAAATGTAATCAGCAATACGGAAATGTCGCTCTTTGGAGAGGTCTTCAGCATATGTACAAAGGTACGCCACTGGCACATGTTGTAGGCAACCATGAAAAGGATGGCTGCGATGGTCGGCATCGGAATCAGACCGGCATAAGGCATCAGAATCACAAGGACCAGCACCAGAGTGACAGAGTGAACGATACCGGCAATCGGGGTACGTCCGCCGTTCTTAATGTTGGCTGCGGTTCTTGCGATAGCCCCCGTTGCCGGGATTCCGCCGAAGAATGCAGAGGCCATGTTGCCGGCACCCTGTGCGACAAGTTCCATGTTGGAGCGGTGTTTGCTGTTGATCATTCCATCTGCCACTACGCAGGAGAGCAGAGATTCAATCGCTGCCAGAAGTGCAATGGTAAATGCATCCGGAAGAGCGGTCTTCACCAGTTCATAGTTCACGGACGGAAGATGAAAGGTGGGAAGACTGTTACTGATGCTGTATAAATCTCCGATGGTATTTACCTGAAGAGGCAGAAGCTTTACCATGGCGATACCGCCGATGACTGCCAGCAGGGAACCGGGGATTTTCTTTGCAATGTATGGGGAAATGATGAGGATTGCAAGACTCACGATTCCCACGATCAGTGCATCCTTATTTACAGTGGAAATGCATTCTCCGAAAAGTTTCAGCTTTTCCATGGTTTCTACCGGTTTCGCCCCTTCCGGATAGGTGACACCGAAGAAATCCTTCAGCTGCCCGATGACGATGGTCACGGCGATACCAGAGGTGAAGCCGGTAGTAATACTGAAGGGGATAAATTTGATCAGGCTTCCAAACCGGCAGAATCCCATAATGATCAGGATGATTCCTGCAAGGATGGTGGCAACCATCAGGCCGTCGGTTCCGCTTTTTGCGACGATTCCCGCAACAATTGTTGCAAATGCTGCCGTCGGTCCGGCAATCTGAACTGCGCTTCCTCCCAGCGCAGAGATCACAAATCCGGCTACGATAGCAGTGAAAATACCTGCCTCCGGACCTACGCCGGAAGCCAGGGCAAGAGCAATGGACAGGGGCAGTGCGATGATGGCTACAATGATTCCTGCGGTTACATCTTTGACGAACTGTTCCCGGCTGTAGCTCTTTAATGTTGTCAGTAACATTGGTTTTAAAGTTTCCATTCCTTTTAAAAACTCCTTTTGAAATAATAGAATTATATCGTTTTTTATTCAGACACGCAAAGTATATCATACTGCCAGTTTATGGAAAAGGGAAAATGCTTGATGTGTGGAAAAAAATGCATGAATGGTATGTCAAGGGATAAAACTTTATTAAATTTTTCTATGGAACGAATACCTGAAGAATACTCGGAGCATCATTTTTACTAGATAAATCATAAATACATCTAGGAGGTTCTGATTATGGCACAGGGAAAAGTAGAAATCTGCGGAGTGAATACTTCAAAGCTTCCGATTCTGAGTGAGGAGGAGAAAGAAGAACTGTTTGCCCGCATTAAAGAGGGGGATGAGGAGGCAAAGGAGCGGTATATTAAAGGCAATCTCAGACTGGTGCTGAGCGTAATCAAGCGTTTTTCAAACAGCAATGAAAATCCGGATGATTTATTTCAGATTGGATGTATCGGTCTGATTAAAGCGATCAATAATTTTAATACAGAGCTGGATGTAAAATTCTCGACTTATGCGGTTCCTATGATCATCGGGGAAATACGCCGGTATATGAGGGATAATAATTCCATCCGGGTCAGCCGGTCTCTTCGGGATACGGCATATAAAGCTATTTACGCAAAAGAAAATTATGTGAAACAGCATCAAAAAGAGCCGACTGTCCAGGAAATTGCAGATGAGATCGGCATTTCCAAGGAGGACATTGTATTTGCACTGGATGCGATCCAGGTGCCTATGAGCCTGCAGGAACCGGTGTACAGTGACGGAGGGGATGCTTTGTATGTGATGGATCAGATCAGTGACAAGAAGAACCGGGAAGAGAAATGGATTGAGGACCTGTCCCTGGAGGCGGCTATGGAGCGACTGGGAGAAAGGGAAAGGTATATCATAAAGCTTCGTTTTTTTGAAGGAAAGACTCAGATGGAGGTTGCACAGGAGGTTCGGATATCTCAGGCTCAGGTGAGCCGGCTGGAAAAGAATGCATTAAAGCAGATGCGGCAGTACCTGTGCTGAAGAAAAATATGGCCGAAGAAAAATATGTGGACATTCCTTTGATTTTCCTGTTCCATATGGTTGCATTTTCTAATCGTTCATAATATGATATATGCATAAAAGAAAAGGAGTGAGCAGGAACGTTATTATGAGAGCTTGTATTTTTGACTTGGATGGAACACTTACAGACACTTTGGAATCCCTGACCTATTCAGTGAATCTCACACTGGAGGAGATGGGATTCCCAAAGATAACCCCGGATCAGTGCAGGAGCTTTGTTGGAAATGGAGCAAAAGTTCTGATTGAAAAGGCGCTGAAGGCATCAGGCGATGAGGGCGCATCACGGCTTAATGAGGGTATGGAAGTGTATCGGCGTATATTCGGTCAGAACTGTACATATCATGTAGCACCTTATGATGGAATCTGTCACATGCTGGAAGATCTGAAGCGTCAGAATGTGATGCTTGGAGTGCTCTCCAATAAGCCTCATGGACAGACGGTAGACGTGGTGAAGACTATTTTTGGCGAAGATGTGTTCACCTGCGTTCAGGGGCAGTGTGACGAGATCCCTAGAAAACCCGATCCGGCAGGCGTGTATCTGCTGATGGAACAGATGGGAGTCTCGAAGGAGGAATGCCTGTACGTGGGAGATTCTGAGGTAGATATCTTTACCGGGAAGGCGGCAGGTGTCAGATGCGTAGGTGTATCATGGGGCTTTCGTTCCAGAGAACTTCTGAAAGATGCCGGTGCAGAATATGTAATTGACAGACCGGAAGAATTACTACAATTCATACTATAAAACACAAGGGAGGATGTCTGAGATGTATGAATATGATGAAGAATGCCTGAAGACATTTCTGGAGAATCAGGGACAGTTATTTGATGAACCTGTGGCGGAGACGCTGGAGGAAGCAGAGGCTTTTCTGGAGGACTGCATGGCTGTTGTAGTGAACAGTATCCAGCAGGTACAGGAATTTCTGGAAGAAGAGGGGCTGGATGTGGATGGAATGTCTCTGGAAGAGATTGAAGAGGCAGCAGAAGTCTTTCCACTCCCGAGCGGACAGTATCTGATCGTGGAAGGGTAGTATACGTTCTTTGAAAATGAGATGAGGGACAATGAAGAAGCCGCAGCTATTTGACTGCGGCTTTTTTCAGGGCATCATCGATGGCATTTATGATGACTTGGGAAGTATAGGGAGTCTGTTCAGAATACTGGACGTCATTCAGGGACTGTTTTTCGCAGATCTGCTGCGCAATTTCTTCCATGGTCGGCTGAATCAGCGGGAACATGGTGGTAACCGTTTCATCCAGATTGGCAAATCGAATAGAGTTAATATGGGATTCGTCCACAGTTACTTCTACTTCAAGGGCCGTGTTGTTTAACGAGACGGTGGAAGTATAGACGCCCGGGGTAAACTTTTCTGTATTTCCTGCATCTTTTTTGGCTCCGGGACGAAACATAAACACCAGAAGCAGAATCAGAATTATAGCCAGCACAGCGAATATGGCTGTGTAAATGATTTCTTTCATATGTAGTACAACAATTTTTGTTTTGGAACCCATAATATCCTCCCATAGGCTGAATCATATTCTTACTTTATATAATGTATGACAGGCCGGAAAGAATTATGCTAAAATGCGTGACAAAAGAATCAGCTTCCTGTAGAATGGGTATGCAAAAGGAAAGGTGGAATAGGTATGTTTATTATTGCTGGACTTGGAAATCCTACACTTCAGTATGAGGGAACACGTCATAATGTGGGGTTTGATGTGATAGATGCGATTGCGGATGCATATAATATTTCTGTGGATTATAGAAAGAACCGTGCATTTATAGGTAAGGGGATCATTGGAGGACAGAAGGTGATCCTTGCAAAGCCGCAGACTTATATGAATCTGAGCGGTGAGAGTATCCGCGGTCTTGTGGATTATTATAAAATAGATGAAGAATCGGAGCTTCTGATCATATACGATGACGTGAGTCTGGATGTGGGACAGCTCCGCATCCGGAAAAAGGGCAGTGCCGGAGGACACAATGGAATTAAAAGTATTATTTCCCATCTTGGTACGGATGTATTTCTTCGTATCAAGGTGGGAGTAGGAGAAAAGCCGAAGCAGTATGATCTGGCAGATTATGTGCTGGGACATTTTTCCAAAGAAGACAGGGAACTGATGGAGGAAGGATACAAACGTGCAGTAAAAGCGGTGGAAATGATGGTCACCGGTGATACGGAGGCTGCCATGAATGTATTCAATAAGAAGATAAAATCAAAGGAGTCATAGAATATGCAAGCCCTAATCAGGCCGTTATACGAACTGGCAGAGTTTGAAGAGATCCGGAAAAAACGCGGGAAACAGTCGGGAATGATACAGATATCCGGCTGCGTGAATTCACAGAAAACACATATGATGTATGCTCTTGGCGATGGCTTTCCTTACAGAGTCATCGCCTGTTCCAGTGAGTCAAAGGCCAGGCAGGTTTATGAGGAATACCGCTTTCTGGATAAGAATGTGTGGCTGTATCCGGCCAAGGATTTCCTGTTTTATCAGGTGGATATCCGGGGAAAGGAGCTTTTGAAGCAGAGAATGGCGGTGGTGCAGGCACTTCTGGAGCTGGAAGAGCTTACGGTAGTTACAAGCTTTGATGGGTTTATGGATGCCCTGCTCCCGAAAGAGGAGATAAAAAGCAGGATGATTTCCATTGAAAATGGAATGGTGATAGATTTTAACGCGATTCAGAAGCGGCTTGCAGTCAATGGGTATGAGAGAGAGGAACAGGTGAATGGTCCGGGGCAGTTTGCTGTCCGGGGTGGCATTCTGGATATTTATCCCCTGACGGAGGAATTGCCGGTTCGAATAGAACTGTGGGGAGATGAGGTGGATTCTATCCGTACCTTCGATGTGGACAGTCAGCGTTCCATAGAGAATCTGGAGGGGGTGGATATCTATCCTGCAGATGATTTCCCGACAGAAGAAGCGAAGAGAGTATCCTTTCTGGATTACTTTCCTGTGGAGGATACGATCCTTTTTCTGGATGAGCCGGTGAGGCTTGTGGAAAAGGGAACAGCGGTAGAGGAAGAATTTGTTGAGGCCCAGGCAAAGCGCCTGGAGAGCGGCTGTGAGATTACAGGAGAAGAGATGAAGCTCTATCACAAGTCGGAAGTCATAAAAAAGATGAACAGATATGGCTCCGTCGGGTTCTCGGCTCTGGATACCCGTTGTGGAGAGTTTCATATCTGTCAGAAATATCAGATTCATGCAAAGAGTGTAAATCCTTATAATAACAGTTTTGAAATGCTGACCAGAGATCTGAAGAGGCTAAAGCGGAACGGAAGCCGCGTGATTCTTTTGTCCGGTTCCAGGACAAGGGCGAAACGGCTGGCGGAGGATTTAAGGGACTATAATCTGAGCAGCTTTTACAGTGACGAGATGGACCGGGAAGTGAAACCCGGAGAGATCATGACTACCTACGGTCATGTAGCGGAAGGATATGAATACCCTCTTTTAAAATTTGTGGTAATATCCGAAACAGATATTTTCGGAAAAGGCAAAAAAAAGAAAAAGAGAAAAACCTATGAGGGGCGGAAGATTCAGAGTTTTTCTGAATTAAAGCCGGGAGACTACGTGGTTCATGAAAATCACGGCCTGGGTATTTATCAGGGAATTGAAAAGATTGAAGTAGATAAAGTAGCCAAGGATTATATGAAGATTTCCTATGATAAAGGAGGAAATCTCTATATTCCGGCGACTCAGCTCGATCTGATCCAGAAATATGCAAGTTCGGATGCGAAGAAGCCGAAGCTGAACCGGCTGGGAACCCAGGAGTGGACCAAGACCAGGAACCGCGTGCGGGGAGCGGTCAGAGCCATTGCGAAAGATCTGGTGGAGCTCTATGCTGCCAGACAGGAAAAAGAAGGATTTGTATACGGAGAAGATACGGTCTGGCAGAAGGAGTTTGAGGAAATGTTTCCGTTTGAGGAGACGGAGGACCAGCTTCTTGCCATTGAGGCAGTGAAGAAGGATATGGAAAGCACGAAGATTATGGACCGTCTGATCTGTGGGGATGTGGGATATGGAAAGACAGAGGTTGCTATCCGCGCGGCCTTTAAGGCAGTGCAGGAAAATAAGCAGGTCGTGTATCTGGTTCCCACAACCATTCTTGCCCAGCAGCATTATAATACCTTCCTCCAGAGAATGAAGGAATTCCCGGTGCGGGTGGATCTGATGTGTAGATTCCGTACGGCTGCCCAGCAGAAAAAGACTATCGAAGATACCAAAAGGGGACTGGTGGATATTATCATCGGAACCCACCGGGTACTGAGCGATGATATCAAATATAAGGATCTTGGTCTTCTGATTATCGATGAAGAGCAGCGGTTTGGCGTGCAGCATAAAGAGAAAATCAAGAAGTTAAAGGAAAATGTGGATGTTCTGACCCTTACGGCTACTCCAATACCAAGAACACTGCATATGAGCCTGATCGGTATTCGTGATATGAGTGTACTGGAAGAGGCGCCGGAGGAACGTATGCCGATCCAGACCTATGTTATGGAATATAATGACGAGATGGTCCGGGAGGCTATTGAACGGGAATGTGCCAGACAGGGACAGGTCTACTACGTATATAACCGGGTGGAGGATATTGATGAAATAACCGACCATATTCAGAAGCTGGTACCGGATGTAAATGTGGCATTTGCCCATGGACAGATGCGGGAAAATCAGCTGGAGAGGATTATGTTTGACTTCATAAACGGCGAGATTGATGTGCTGGTCTCCACGACCATTATTGAGACGGGGCTGGACATTTCCAATGTAAATACAATTATTATCCACGATTCTGACCGGTTGGGACTGTCCCAGCTTTACCAGCTTCGGGGAAGAGTGGGACGCTCAAACCGGATGGCTTACGCATTCCTGCTCTATCGCCGGGATAAGCTCCTGAAAGAAGTGGCGGAAAAACGTCTTGCGGCTATCCGGGAATTTACAGATCTCGGTTCCGGTTTCAAGATTGCCATGAGGGATCTGGAGATCCGTGGAGCGGGAAGTCTTCTGGGAGAGGCACAGCATGGACATATGGAGGCGGTCGGATACGACCTTTATTGCAAGATGCTGAACGAAGCGGTTCGGCATCTGAAAGGGGAGACGGATGAAGAAGCCTTTAATACTACCATGGATCTGAATGTGGATGCTTACATTCCGGATTCTTATATTCCAAATGAATATCAGAAACTGGATGTATATAAACGAATTGCTGTGATTGAAAATGAAGAAGAAATGGATGATATGATCGAAGAGCTGATAGACCGGTTTGGTGATATTCCGCGGAAGGTACAGCAGCTTTTGAATATTGCCAACCTGAAAGCAATGGCACATCAGGCTTATGTGACAGCGGTAGAGCAAAAAGGCGAACAGTACACATTTATTATGTATGAAAAGGCAAAAGTACATCCGGAACGGATTCCGCAGTTGATTGCGCAGTATAAGGGAAGTCTGGTGTTTAAGCCGGAGGAGCCGCCCTGCTTTGTGTACAAAAAACAGGGTAAAAATAAAAAAGAGAAGGATGAGGATGTCCTTGAAGTTGTGAAAAATGTGTTAATTTCTCTGAAAGGATTGCTTGAGTAAGGGAAAAAGGTTATAATAAACAGGTTAAAATACGAAGGAGGGTATGGTAAGACCATGAAGAGAAGATTAGCAGTTCTTGCACTTGCGGGTGCTATGACGGTAACGTCACTGACCGGATGTGCAGGCGGACTGAGTGATAAGGATGTAGTCGCAACGGTAGATGGAGATGAGATTACTGCTGATATTGCGAATTTTTATGCAAGATTTACTCAGGCTCAGTATGAAACCTATTATGCCGGTTATCTGGGTGAAGATATGTGGAGCAGTGAGGCAGAAGAAGGAAAAACCTATGAAGAGTCTGTCAAGGATTCTGTTTTAGAGGCTCTGGAGGATATGTATCTTCTGGAAGACCACATGGAAGAGTATGAGGTTGAGATAACCGAAGAAGATGAAAAATCTATTAAAAATGCAGCTACAGATTTTGATGAGGCAAATGGGCTGGACGAGAAAGACAAGGTTTCCGGTTCTGAGAAGACGGTAGAGCGACTGCTTACACTCTTTACTATTCAGGTAAAGATGGATAATGCAATTAAGGCAACTGCTGACCTGGAAGTATCTGATGAGGAAGCGGCACAGAAGAAGATGCAATATGTGGTATTTCCGTTTACAACAACAGATGAGGATGGAAATTCTGTGGAACTGACAGATGACGAGAAGGCTGAGCTTAAGAAAACAGCAGAGGCATTTGCAAAAGGAGCGAAAACAGCTAAGGATTTTGCAGCATATGCAACGGAACAGGAGCAGGAAGCAAAGGATGCTACCTTCGATGGGGAAGAGACTATGACGATTCCGGAACAGCTTGCCAAAGCGGCAGATGCTCTGAAAGAGGGAGAAATCACAGACGTTGTAGAAGGTGATAACGGTTACTATGTTGCGAAGCTGGTAAGTCTGTTTGATAAAGAAGCGACTGAGACTGAGAAAGAAAATATCCGCTCCCAGCGTAAACAGGAAAAGATGGATGAAGTTCTGGAGCAGTGGCGTAAAGATGCGAAGATTGAAGTGAACGAGAAAGTATGGAAAAAAGTTGATTTCAATGAGCTGAGCGTCACCATGAAGATTGAAGAGTCAGAACCCTATGCAGATGAGGCTCAGACAGATGATGTGGCAGATGCTGCAGGAGAATAAAGTGAGCAAAAAGAGACCCGTTTTTGATACGGGTCTCTTTTTTATTGCATGAAGGTAGTCAGAATCTCGTTGACCAGCTTGCCGTCAGCTTTGCCTTTCACCTTCGGCATCAGGCTCTTCATGATACGTCCCTTGTCTTTGCCGGTAGGAGCATCAATTCCAAGTTCTGCAAGAGTAGCGCTGATGACATCCTTAATCTCGGATTCATCCATCATCTTCGGTGCATACTGTTCCAGAACAGAAAGGCGTT
This sequence comes from Sporofaciens sp. SGI.106, assembly GCF_050314255.1. Taxonomy (NCBI): domain Bacteria; kingdom Bacillati; phylum Bacillota; class Clostridia; order Lachnospirales; family Lachnospiraceae; genus Sporofaciens; species Sporofaciens sp. SGI.106. The sequence goes on along the minus strand of NZ_JBNPMZ010000003.1, from coordinate 145,553 downwards.
TATTACACTCTTCAATGATCTCAGTGCGGTCTGCCGGAGTCATTTCCAGAGTTTCTTTTGTCTGTTTAATTTCTTTTAAAATTACCTGAATCTCTTCTTCGGGTGTCAGGTCACCACGTTTGTCAATGGCCTTATTCTTAAGAGCAGCCAGAAGCATGGACAGAGTTTCTTTTGTTTCTTTGTCGCCGGACTTCATTGCTGCGACCATGGCACTTCTTACTTCGTCGATTTTACTCATGATGATTCCCTCCATATGATGTTATCTTGATATTTTCCTATTGTAGCAGATGAAAGTGAGGATTTCAACCTTTCAGAAGGCGGGTTGACAAGTTTAAATCCTCCTGCTATAGTCATTTTGTTTGAAAATAAGATATTTTGATATTCAAAATGAATAGGAAAGGTGTGGATACTATGAATACAGGTAGAAAAATATATTGCAGAACATTTCAGATGGCTTTTAAGCTGGCCCTGCCGTTTTTGCCCTATCGAAAACCGGAGATTGTAAAGAGTGTCAAGCTTCTTCCGGAAATTATCCGGAAAAAGAAATGTGACAGTGTTCTGATTATCACGGATGCGGGCGTGCATGGGCTGGGACTTACGGCACGGTTGGAAAGTGCACTCCAGGAAGATGGAATCTCCTATGTAATATATGATAAAACAGTGGCAAATCCTACGACGGATAATGTGGCAGATGCACTGGATATGTATTATGAATACGATTGTAATGCGATTATCGGATTCGGCGGAGGCTCCAGTATGGACTGCGCCAAGGCAGTGGGAGCCCGGGTGGCAAAGCCGCACCAGCCACTTTCCAGGATGAAGGGAATCCTGAAAGTACATAAGAAGCTGCCCCTTCTGATTGCAATTCCGACTACAGCGGGAACGGGAAGTGAGACCACGCTGGCAGCAGTGATTACCGATGCTCAGACCAGACATAAATATGCCATCAATGATTTTCCGCTGATTCCCAGATATGCAGTGCTGGATCCGAAGGTAACAGTGAGCCTTCCGCCACACATTACAGCAACCACCGGAATGGACGCGCTGACTCACGCGGTGGAGGCATATATCGGTAATTCGACTACACCGGGAACCAGGAAGGATGCTTTGATGGCGGTGGAACTGATTTTCGAAAATCTGGATCAGGCATTTGAGGATGGTACGAATATAGAGGCAAGGAGAAATATGCTGAAGGCTTCTTACTTTGCGGGCTGTGCTTTTACGAAATCTTATGTGGGATATGTGCATGCAGTGGCTCATTCCCTGGGAGGAGAGTACAATGTGCCCCATGGTCTTGCCAATGCAGTGCTCCTTCCATTTGTGCTGGAGGCCTACGGGGAGAAGATACATAAAAAGCTGCACAGGCTTGCGGTTGCGGCGAAGCTTGCCGATAAAGATACTCCGGCTGATGAAGCGGCAGAGCTGTTCATTGATGCAATTAAGGATATGAAGGAAAGGTTCGGTATTGGGAATAGGATACCTGAAATCAGAGAAGAGGATATTCCGAAGCTTGCCCACTATGCAGATAAGGAGGCCAATCCCCTGTATCCGGTTCCTGTACTGATGGATGAAAAAGAACTGGAAGAGTTTTATTTTCAATTGAGAGGGTAGTTTTCTTGACAGGAGTATGTGCATATTATATAATTAATTATAGATTATCAATAATTTATAATCTATAATACACAATTTCTAATGAAGTGCCTTGTATCAAGAAGCTGATGGAATGTAATTGAGAAAAGGTACAGGGAAAAAGGAGGATGAGTAAATGAGTACTCAAAAACAAAAATACCCACTTGGGTTCTGGGCATGTTCTACGACAGAAATTTTTGAACGTTTTTCCTATTATCTGGGACGTTCGATTCTTCTGGTATTCGTAGCTACAGCTGTTGCACAGGGAGGACTTGGTCTGTCTGATGGTGTGGCTGCCAATATGCAGTCTAACCTGACCGCATTTTCCTACGGTCTTCCGATTGTGTGTGCGATTGTCTGTGACCGTCTGATTGGTGCAAGATATACGACACCTGTCGGCATGGTTCTCTGTGGTATCGGTTACTGGCTTGGTTCCATGGCAACAGACAGTACAATGATGTATGCTATGATATGGTGTATCAGTATCGGTCTTGCATTTTATAAGACTGGTCCGTTGATCGGACGTATTGTGCCGAGAGAACAGCTCAATGCAGCATATTCTATCCGTTATGGACTGGTTAATATTGGTGCATGTGCCGGACCGTTTCTGGTTGGTATTCTGTATCAGGATGTATTTGCTAAAGGTGAAGTTCTCGGATTCAGACCATGCTTTAAGGTGGCAGCAGTCCTGATGTTCCTGGGAGCAATCTGGTTTGCAGTTGGATCACGCTTCATGGGTGATGCCGGTAAGAAACCATTTAAGAAAGAAAAGACTGCTGAAGAGCTTGCTCAGGAAGCAGAAATGAAAGCAAAGAACAAAGAGGCGAAAAAGATTCCTTACACTGTACTGGAGAAAAAGAGAATTGCAGCAATCGTTCTGGTATCTGCGTTCGCGATTATTTTCTGGATCTTCTGGTATCTGGCTTACCTGCCGGTATACTATCACTGGGGCGAGAATGCGAACTGGGTAGTTGCAGGATATAATGTGCCGCTTACATGGTTTGATGCATCTAATGCTCTGTTCTGTGTACTGGTTGGTACATTCGTTACACCGAAACTCTGGAACTATCTGCAGAACAGACCAAAGGGAGATATCAGTATTTATAAGAAATGTGCACTGGGTATTGGTACTCTTGGTGTTGGTTATCTGTTCTTCGCATTGCTTGATGTTATGCGTGGCGATGGTCAGATCAGCTGTCTGTGGCTGTTAATCTTTTCATTACTGATTACCTTTGGTGAGATGTTCTTCTCTCCTCTGGGTAATGCGTTTATTGCAAAATATGCACCGAGCCGTATTTATTCAACCATGCAGTCTGTATGGGGACTTGCAATCTTCTTTGCAGCGAAGGGCTATGGATACCTGTACAATGGATTGTTTGCAGGATCACTGAAATTTACGACTGGATGCTTCATTGTTGCAGTAGTTTCAGCTGTTGCGGTAGTTCTTTTGATCGTTTTGGATAAGCCATTATCAGCTTTGGTAGAGAAAAAAGAAGAAAAGTAGAAAAATCATGTGGATTATTGGATTATAATCATGTAAAATAGTATTAGGATTGCGGGGAGACATAAGGAGTACCTGTCAATCCTAATATTAATTGGAGAAAAATTTATTTTTAGAAATGGAATTAGGAGGCGTAGGATAATGAGTATTCCTGAGAGATTGGCAAATTTACGTGCAAAAATGGCAGAGAAAGGAATCGACGTTTATATCGTTCCGACGGCAGACTTTCATCAGAGCGAATATGTTGGGGAATATTTTAAGGCAAGAAAATACATTACAGGATTTTCCGGTTCAGCCGGAACCGCTGTGATTACAAAGGATGAGGCTCGTCTCTGGACGGATGGCCGTTACTTTATTCAGGCGGCAAAACAGCTGGAAGGTACCACTGTAGAATTGATGAAAATGGGTGAGCCGGGCGTGCCGGAGCTTACAGCATATCTGGAGGAAACTCTGAAAGCCGGAGAGACTCTTGGATTTGACGGACGTGTGGTATCTGTTGGAGAAGGACAGGAATATGCAGATATTGCAGAGAAAAAGGGCGCAAAAGTTGCTTATCATGATGATCTGATTGATCTGATCTGGACAGACCGTCCGGAGCTTTCCAAAGCACCTGCATTTTCGCTGGGAATTGAATATGCGGGAGAATCTGCCGAAGATAAGTTAAAGAGAATCCGTGAAGAGATGTCAAAAGCAGGGGCCAACACACATGTACTTACGACACTGGATGATATCTGCTGGACACTTAACATCCGTGGAGATGATATTGAGTTCTTCCCGCTGGTTCTGTCCTATGCAATCATCACAATGGACGGCATGGAGCTTTACATTGATGAGAGCAAACTGAATGAAGAGATGAAAGCGCAGATGGCAGATCTGAATGTCATCCTTCATCCATATAATGATATCTATGAAGATATCACAAAGCTGGGTGAGGATGCTGTAGTGATGATGGATCCGGATAAACTGAATTATGCCCTTTACAATAATATACCTGAGAATGTGAAGAAGGTAGAAGAGAGAAACCCGTCTATTCTTATGAAAGCGATTAAGAATCCGGTAGAGATTGAAAATATTCGTAAGGCACAGATTAAGGACAGTGTTGCACATGTAAGATTCATGAAATGGCTGAAGGAAAATGTAGGCAAAATGAAGATTACCGAGATGAGTGCTACAGAGAAACTGGATGAACTCCGTGCAGAGATGGGGAACTTTATCCGGCCGAGCTTTGAGCCTATTGCTTCCTATGGTGAACATGGAGCAATCGTTCATTATACCTCTTCCCCGGAGACGGATGTAGAGCTGAAAGAAGGAAACTTCTTCCTGACCGATACAGGTGCAGGATTCTGGGAAGGCTCTACAGATGTTACGAGAACTTATGCACTTGGCGAAGTTACACAGCAGATGAAAGATGACTTTACACTTGTTGCTATCAGTAATCTTCAGCTCGGAAATGCAAAATTCCTGGAAGGATGCACCGGTATGGTACTGGATATTCTCTCCAGAAAACCGTTCTGGGATCGGAATATGAACTTTAATCACGGAACCGGACATGGTGTCGGATATCTTCTGAATATTCATGAAGGGCCTGCAGGTTTCCGTTGGAAATACCGCAAAGGTGAGACAGAGGTTCTCAGAGAAGGTATGATTATTACTGACGAACCGGGAATTTATATTGAAGGTTCTCATGGTGTTCGTCTTGAAAATGAGATTCTTTGCCGCAAGGGTGAGAAGAATGAATATGGACAGTTCATGTACTTTGAGGCGATTACTTTGATTCCGATGGATCTGGATGCAATCAATCCGGATATTATGACAGCGGAAGATAAGATGCTTCTGAATGATTATCACAAGAAAGTATATGAAACAATTTCTCCTTATCTGAATGAGGAAGAGAAAGAATGGCTTGAAAAATATACAAGAGCCATTTAATACCAGATAAAAAGTACCGGGGTGCGTATCGGTGGGATGATGCACTCCGGTATTTTTTATGTAACAGGAAATTCCTCCTACTCGATTCTTATGGTTTAAGAATATCAAAAGAAAATGGAAAATCATTTTCCGACATATGGTTGTCCGACAGCATCTTTGCGATGGAGGCATGATAATGTGTATAAATCGTATCGCATATTGCCTGGCAGTCTTTAGTGAGATAAATGTCATAGAGCTTTTTATGAACTCCATATTGCTTTCCAGCCACAGTGGAACAGTCATCTTTCTGCCGGTAAAATGAAAAGAAAGTGGCAAAGTCCAACGCGTCCCAGGCATTGACCAGATAAGGCATATGGGCTTCCCGAATCAGTATTTTGTGGAATTCGTTATCATTGATAATGGATTCGGTGTAGTCTGAGTCGTCAATCTGTTTCATGGATTCCAGTACATCTGACATCTCCTGAAGGGCATTATCTGAGATATTACCGTTGCATGCCCGGGCGGCGGTAAGTTCGTAGGTCCCGCGAATCAGCAGGGCTTCAATAATATCGTTCAGCGAGAGGTTCCGAACGGAACAGCCTACATTCCGCGTGTATTCTACCAGTCCCTCCTGCTCTAACTGACGAAGCGCTTCCCGAATAGGACCATGACTGACACCAAATTCGGAGCAAAGATCTGATTCGGTAATCCTCATGCCGGGCTCAAGCTCATGGTGTAATATTTTTTTCCGTACGGCATCTGCAACCTGTTCCCGCAGTGTCTTACGATGAATGATGTTTTTCATAGCAATAAATCCTTTTCAAAGAGTATATGATTAATCATACCACAAAATAAAATGAAAGTGTGAAAAAGAATTATAAAAGACGAAAAACCTGTTCAACCGTTTCTCTCATGTTTGATTTTGCATGTTCAGGTTCCATTGCCTCTTCTAACGTTGTGATTCCACGCACAATTGGGAAGAATGCGTCAATTCCGGCCCGATTACATGCGGATGCCTCCGAAGTGACGCTTCCGGCAAATGCAATGACTTTGATTCCGTATTTTTTGGCAAGTCTGGCAATGCCAACAGGTGCCTTTCCCATGATTGTCTGGTAATCCAGTCGTCCTTCACCGGTTACGACGATATCTGCGTCTCTCAGTTCATTTTCCAGTCCGGAAACCTGCATGATCAGGTCGATGCCTGGAATAAGCTCAGCGTGAAGGAAGCCAAGCAGTGCAAACCCAAGGCCTCCTGCCGCCCCGGCTCCCTTGACGTCGGAATAATCACTGCCAAGTGTTTTACTGGCGATTCGGGCATAGTGAGCCATATCCTGATCCAGCTTTTCCTTCAAATCTTCAGTGACGCCCTTTTGAGACCCGTAAATATAGGTGGCACCATTTTTTCCACAAAGGGGGTTGGCTACATCGCAGGCTACCTGAAAGTGGCAGTCTGCCAGAAGAGGATTCTGATTATCGGTTTTTATGACATGGATTTTCCCAAGTGCCTGTCCGCCTTCTCCAACGTCATTCCCGTTTTTGTCCAGAAATTCAAAGCCAAGAGCTTTCAGCATTCCGATACCGCCGTCGTTAGTGGCACTTCCTCCAATTCCGATGATGAAATTCCGGCAGCCTTTTTCGACGGCATCGTTTATCATTTCTCCGACCCCATATGTAGTTGCCAGAAGCGGATTCTTCTTATTAATCAGCGTAATTCCGGCAGCAGATGCCATTTCGATGATGGCAGTCTTCGTTTCCTTCAGATATCCGTAATAGCAGGAGACCGGATCGCCGAGGGGGCCGGTAACGGTGACATTTACCCGTTCACCATGCAGTCCTTCGATAAGAGCATCGACGGTGCCTTCACCTCCGTCAGCAAGAGGTTTAATAACTACTTCCGCATCCGGCTTTGCAGCCAGAATCCCTTCCCGTATGGCTTTTCCGGCGTCCATAGAAGAAAGACAGCCCTTTAGTGAATCTATTGCAACAACAACTTTCATTTCCTTTTAAATTCCTCCCATAATATTGATTAATCAGTAGTATACCATATGAATTATTGTTGGAAAATATGGAAAAAGGTCTTGTTGCTTGAATGTACAGGATTATGATGATATAATGTTACGAAATGAACAGTGGGATAAAAAGAGAGGTATAAACGGTATGGATAAAAATATTTTTCTGGAAGAGCTTCCGGAGATTACATTTGAGGATTATATGAAATATGATAAAGACTCCAGAGGAAATATGGGGGAGATGATTCCGGTATCCGTGTATCGTCTGTTGGAGTATTCTCTCAAGGAAGAACTGGCGGAGTGTTTTGGAAAGGAAAAACAGGTTGAAATTTTCCGAAAAGCCGGGTATCGTGCCGGAAAATATTTTACTGACCATATGCTGGACCGGACGCTTCCTCTGAACGAATTTGTTTCACAGCTTCAGACGCGCATGGAAGAGATGAAGATTGGTATTCTTCGTCTGGAAAGAATAGAGGAGACAGGAAAGATGATCCTTACTGTTTCTGAGGATGCAGATTGTTCCGGCCTTCCACTTTTGGGAGAGACGGTATGCAATTATGATGAAGGTTTTATCGCGGGCATATTGTCTACATATACAGGAAAGGAATATACGGCTACTGAAATAGATTGCTGGGCAACCGGTGACAGGGTGTGCCGTTTCCGTGCGGAAATGAATGAATAAAGGAATTGTTGCTAAAATGGAAGAAAAAAATTGTGAGATTCTTTTCGAGTACCTTAGAAGTATTCTGTATGATTCGGAACCGGAGGAACTGAATATAGCGTTGCTGGATGAGCCTTTCAGAAAACTGGGGATAGGGATGCAGTATCTGGATAAGGCAGTCCGTGAGATGAAGAGTTATTCGGCAGATTTATCCACTGGTAATTTGTCAGGTCCCTGCCCGGGGCGGGATAATTTCCTGTGTGAGAATCTGAAAAATCTTCATGCAAATCTGAATCACCTGACCTGGCAGGCCAAGCAGGTGGCAGCCGGAGATTATTCGCAGCATGTATCTTATCTGGGAGAGTTTTCAGAAGCATTCAATACCATGACGGAACAATTGCGAGAGAGAGAGAAACTTCTGAAACGGGAGGCTGAGAGGCTTTCAGATCAGGCATATACGGATTTTCTTACCCATATCGGCAATCGATTATATTTTATAAAGCAGATGGAAACGCTGCTGGAAGAGAAAAGACCCTTTGTTTTTTGTTATTTTGATCTGGATCATCTAAAATATGTGAATGATAATTACGGACATGCGGAAGGCGATCACTATATCAGAAAATTTGTCTGTCTGGTGAAGAATAGAATCCGGAAGGATGACATTTTTGCCAGAGTCGGGGGAGATGAATTCTGTATTGTTTTCTGTGAAAGCAGACAGGATGTAATTCGGGAAAAAATAGAAAGGATTTTTCAGGAATTTGTCAGCGATGACGGACGGGATTATCCATCCAGCTTCAGCTGCGGTATTATTTCGGTTGATGGAACAGAGGGATTTACCATTAATGAAATTCTGGACCGTGCAGATGAGGCTATGTATGAACAGAAGAGAATGCATAAGAAAAAATATGAAGAGATTCTTATAAACGTATAAAAATCCTCCATTTACAGATACTATTTCCAGATACGGAAAGTTTAGTTGAAAGGTACAGTAAATGGAGGAATAATTATATGAAAGCAACAGGAATTGTGCGCCGTATCGATGACCTGGGAAGAGTAGTGATCCCAAAGGAAATCCGGCGTACCTTAAGAATACGGGAGGGTGATCCTCTGGAAATATTTACAGACCGTGAGGGAGAGATCATCCTGAAAAAATACTCCCCCATCGGTGAATTGTCTGCATTTGCAAGGCAGTATGCAGACAGCCTGTCCCAGACGCTGGGCTGCCTGGTATGTGTCTGCGATATGGACCAGATTATTGCGGCGTCGGGAAGCGGGAAAAAAGATATGCAGGACCGATATATTACAAAACAGATGGAGAGTATCATTGACGGAAGAGAATGCGTACTTGCTGCCTCCGGTGACAAGAACTATACGAAAATTGTGAATGATCAGGAAGAAGAGTTTGCTTTTGAAGTCATTCATCCGATTCTGTGTGAAGGAGATGTGATAGGAGCAGTTATTTTCCTGACCAGAGAGGAAAAAAAGAAATTTGGGGAACTGGAACGGAAGGTGGCAGCCTGTGCCGCCGGCTTTCTGGGACGTCAGATGGAACAGTAGAGATTGTGTGTATGCGCAATTTCTACTGTTTTGATAATGATTCGCAATCTATTTCATGGGTATAATCCGGGACACAGCTACATATGCATTAGATATGATATGATGGGACGGGAGGAAGAGTGCATATGGACAGGAATGTGGAGAAAAACGGGAAAGTATTCTGGATCTTGAAGGCGCTTTTGATTGCGTATGCCGTGACGGGAGCTTTACTGCTTGTACTGGCAATGCTTCTGTATAAGCTGGAACTGGATGAAAAAGCTGTTTCGGCAGGTATCATTGCTATTTATATTACATCGACTCTGGTGGGAGGAATCGTTATTGGGAAAATGGCAAAGATGAGGAGGTTTTTCTGGGGGCTGTGTCTTGGAATAATTTATTTTTTGCTTTTGCTCCTGATTACACTCGGTGTATACCGCACATTAGACAGCAGTGGAGTGAATATGCTGACTACATTTGTTTTATGTGCGGGCGGAGGAATGATAGGTGGAATGATTTCCTGAAAAAACACTTTCCAAACCCTAATGCGTGTGATATAATGTAGTGCAAGCAATAAGCCGTCTGTTTTGATACATATGACGGGACGCAGATAAAATAATAGGAGGGTGTTCAAGATGAAACACGTAAAGACATTAAATACACAGACACTGAACAATACAATGAAAAAGGGCGGATGCGGAGAGTGCCAGACATCCTGTCAGTCAGCATGTAAGACTTCCTGTACAGTAGGAAATCAGACTTGCGAACAGAAAAAATAAGGATTGAAATTAAAAAAGAATTACGTGGAGCAGCGGCTTTACCGGTCGCTGTTTCTTATTGTATAAGGAAAAACTGAAAGGAAAGGGGTACGTGAAAGTGATTCATCAGTACCGTAATAATGGATATAATATCGTGCTGGATGTATACAGCGGGGCAGTACATGTTGTAGATGATCTGTGTTACGATGTGATTGAAAGACTGAATGGACAGAATGAGAACCATACGGCAGATACCCTGAAGGAACCGGCGGTTCTCGAAGATCTGCGCAGTACGCTGGGAGACAAATACACGGCAGAGGATCTGGAAGATGCGCTGGCGGATGTAATTGAGCTTACTGAAGAAGGAAGGCTTTTCGTTCAGGATGCCTATGAAGCCTATATAGGAGAAGTAAAGAAGAGAAAGACGGTTGTGAAAGCACTTTGTCTTCATATCGCCCATGATTGTAATCTGGCATGCAAATACTGCTTTGCGGAAGAAGGAGAATATCATGGAAGAAGAGCGCTCATGAGTTATGAAGTGGGCAAAAAGGCTCTGGATTTTTTGATTGCCAATTCGGGAAGCAGACGCAATCTGGAAGTGGATTTCTTTGGTGGTGAGCCGTTGATGAACTGGCAGGTGGTCAAAGATCTGGTGGCATACGGAAGAGAGCAGGAGAAGCTGCACGATAAACATTTCCGGTTCACGGTTACAACGAATGGAGTACTTCTGAATGACGAGATTCAGGAGTTTGTGAATAAAGAGATGGACAATGTGGTCCTGAGTCTGGACGGAAGAAAAGAAGTGAATGACAATATGCGGCCATTTCGTAACGGTGCAGGCAGCTATGATCTGATCGTTCCGAAGTTCCAGAAGCTTGCCGAGAGCAGGAATCAGGAAAAGTATTACGTCCGGGGAACATTTACCAGAAATAATCTGGATTTTTCCAAGGATATCCTTCACTTTGCAGATCTGGGCTTCAAGCAGATGTCCATTGAGCCTGTAGTGGGAGAAGAGACAGACCCATATGCGATCCGTGAGGAGGATCTTCCACAGATATTTGAGGAGTATGACAAGCTGGCGAAGATCATGATCGAGCGGGAGAAAGAGGGAAAAGGTTTCAATTTCTTCCATTTTATGATCGACCTGGAAGGCGGACCGTGTGTGGCTAAAAGATTGTCCGGATGTGGTTCCGGAACGGAATATCTGGCTGTGACTCCGTGGGGAGATCTGTATCCCTGCCATCAGTTCGTGGGTAAAGAAGAATTTCTCATGGGAAATGTTGATGAAGGAATTGTGAAGCCGGAGATTGCAGATGAATTCAGGGGCTGCAGTGTATATTCCAAAGAAAAATGTAAAAAGTGTTTTGCAAAATTTTATTGCAGCGGAGGCTGTATGGCGAATGCGTATAATTTCCATGGCACGATTCATGATGCTTATGATATTGGATGTGAGATGCAGCGCAAACGCGTGGAATGTGCAATTATGATGAAGGCGGCATTGGCCGAGTAAATATAGCGAAAGGGAAGAAAGGAAGTTAAGCGATGAACAAGAAAAAAGGCATAATCAGCCTTGTTGTCACCGTTCTTCTGGCTGTTGTCCTTGGATTTACGACAATTCAGGGATTTGGAGCAGGTCAGACCGGTGCGGCAAAGAATATTACACTTGGTCTGGATCTGGCAGGCGGTGTAAGTATTACCTATAAGGTAAAGGACAAGAATCCTACCAGTGAAGAGATGAGTGATACCATCTATAAGCTGCAGAAACGTGTGGAAAATTACAGCACAGAGGCAACTGTTTATCAGGAAGGCGATGACCGGATCAGTATCGAGATCCCGGGTGTGACAGATGCCAATACCATTCTGGAAGATCTTGGTAAACCGGGTTCTCTGGAGTTCCAGACAGAGGATGGAACTACCGTTCTTACCGGATCTGATGTAAAGACAGCATCTGCAAGATCCGGTCAGGATGACATGGGTAATAACAAGTATTCCGTGGAGCTGGATCTGACAGAAGAGGGAACAGAAAAGTTTGCTGAGGCAACGACTGCAAATGTGGGAAAACAGATCGCCATTATTTATGACGGTGAGACCATCAGTGCGCCGAGCGTTGATGAGGCAATCACAGGCGGTCAGGCATATATTACCGGTAGTTTTACATTTGAAGAGGCGGAAAATCTTGCATCTACCATCCGAATCGGTGGTCTGAAGCTGGAGCTTGAGGAACTGCGTTCTAACGTGGTTGGAGCCCAGCTTGGAGAACAGGCAATCAGCACCAGTGTGAAAGCAGGTGCCATTGGACTTGCTCTGGTGATTCTCTTTATGATCGCAGTCTATATGCTGCCGGGACTTGCTTCCGGAATTGCCCTGATTATTTATATTGAAATTGTACTGGTAATTCTGAATGCATTTAATGTAACACTGACCCTTCCGGGACTTGCCGGTATTATCCTGGGTATTGGTATGGCAGTAGATGCCAATGTCATCATTTTCGCCCGTGTGCGCGAAGAAATGACAAAAGGAAAGAGCGTGAGAAATTCCCTGAAGACAGGTTTTCAGAAGGCAATGTCTGCTATTGTTGATGGTAACGTTACAACTCTGATTGCGGCAGCCGTTCTGTGGTTGATGGGAACCGGAAGTGTGAAAGGATTTGCCCAGACACTTGCAATCGGTATTCTGGTGTCCATGTTCACAGCTCTGGTTATTACCAGAATGATCGTATATGCATTCTATGCAGTGGGCTTCAGAAAAGAAAAATTATATTACAAGCCGAAGAAAGAGAGAACACCAATCGATTTCCTTGGAAAGAAGAAAATCTGTTTCCTCCTTTCCGCAGTGGTTATCCTTGGAGGAATTGCTGTGATGGGCGTACATTCCGTGGGTGGAAAGGGAGCATTTGCATACAGCCTGGAATTTGAAGGCGGTACTTCTACCAATGTGACATTTAACGAGGATTACTCTATTGAAGAAATCGATTCCAGGATCGTTCCAATTGTTGAGGAAGTAACTGGTGACCATAATGTTCAGACACAAAAGGTTGCAGGAACCAATCAGGTTATTATTAAGACAACCACATTGGATCTGGATACCAGAGAAGCTCTCAATCAGGCAATGGCAGATAATTTCGGTGTAGACGAGGCGACGATTACAGCTGAAAATATCAGTTCTACCGTAAGTAAAGAGATGCGCCAGGATGCGATTATCGCGGTAATCGTGGCTACCATCTGTATGCTGATCTACATCTGGTTCCGGTTCAAGGATATCCGTTTTGCGGCAAGTGCAGTAATCGCACTTCTGCACGACGTATTTGTTGTTCTGGCATTCTATGCAGTGGCACGTATTTCTGTTGGTAATACCTTCATTGCATGTATGCTGACGATCGTAGGTTACTCCATCAATGCGACCATCGTCATCTTTGACCGTATCCGTGAGGAGATGCGTCTGAAGACGAAAGAGGCAGAACTTGCAGAGGTTGTAAATAAGAGTATTACACAGACCCTTACCAGAAGTATCTATACTTCTCTGACAACATTTGTAATGGTTGCAGTTCTGTTTATCCTGGGTGTAAGCTCTATCCGTGAGTTTGCCCTTCCGCTGATGGTTGGTATTATATGCGGTGCTTATTCTTCTGTATGTATTACCGGTGCATTATGGTATGTAATGAAGACGAAATTAGGAAAGAAAAAATAAGAAGAAACAGGCAAATAAAACAGCCGCGCCATGATAAATGGCTGTGGCTGTTTTTTGCTCTGTAGAAAACTTTGTCTCTACAGGGCAGCCTGAAGGTAAAAGGGAGATTAGGATGGAACAGTGGGTTTTGTTGAGAAAGGGTGCAGATTTTGCGGCTATAGGTGAAAAGTTCCATATCAGTCCCAGACTTGCCTGCCTGATCCGCAACAGAGATATTGTGGGAGATGCGGAGATTCAAAATTATCTTTACGGAACGATTTCCGATCTTCATGACGGAATGCTGATGCGCGATATGGACCGTGCGGTGGAGATACTGATGGAGAAAATACAGTCGGGTGATAGAATCCGTGTCATCGGAGATTATGATATTGACGGCGTATGTGCGACCTACATTTTGCTGGAAGGACTGGAAGGGCTTGGGGCAGTTGTGGATATGGACATCCCTGACCGGATTGCGGACGGATATGGTCTGAACCGGAATCTGATTGACCGTGCGATTTCGGATGAGATTGATACGATTGTAACCTGTGACAACGGAATTGCAGCAGCAGAGGAGATTTCTTACGGGAAGGATCTGGGGATGACGATTGTGATAACGGATCATCATGAGATTCCTTTTGAAGAAAATGGGGATGGAGAAAAACACTATATCCTTCCTCCGGCAGACGCCGCGGTTGACCCAAAGCATCCTCAGTGTGCATATCCGTTTAAGGGACTTTGCGGGGCTGCGGTGGCTTATAAACTGGTGGAGGCTCTTTATGAAGCAATGGGAAGAGATTCTTCGGATATGGACTATTTGCTGGAAGAGGTGGCCATTGCCACAGTGGGAGATGTTATGGATCTGGTGGGAGAGAACCGGATCTTTGTAAAGCAGGGCCTGGAGATGCTTAAGCGTACCGGAAATCTGGGACTCAGGGCACTGATTGCATGCAATGAACTTGGCGGGAAAGAAATTACAGCTTATCACATCGGGTTTGTGCTGGGACCGTGTCTCAATGCCAGCGGAAGACTGGATACAGCCAAACGGGCACTTTCTCTTCTGCGTGCGAAAACAAAGCGGGAAGCGGATATAATTGCCGGAGATTTGAAGGCTTTGAATGACAGCCGGAAAGAGATGACGGAAAAAGCAGTAGAAGATGCAGTGAAATTGGTAGAAGAGACCGGGATAGGAAAGGACCGGGTTCTGATTGTTTATCTGCCGGATTGTCATGAGAGTCTGGCGGGAATTGTGGCAGGAAGAATCAGAGAACGGTATTTTAAACCGACCTTTGTGCTGACAGATGCGGAGGATGGTGTTAAGGGATCCGGGCGTTCGATTGATGCCTATCACATGTATGAAGAATTGAATAAATGCAGGCATTTGCTGACCAGGTTCGGCGGTCATAAGCTGGCAGCGGGATTGTCAATGAGAGCCGGGAATGTGGAAGAATTTCGCAGAGCTATCAATGAAGTCTGTACTCTGGAAGAAAAGGATCTGAGAGAAAAGGTATCTATCGATATGCAGATGCCATTTTCCTGTGTGACCGGGAAACTGGTTGGAGAGCTTAGACTTCTGGAGCCTTTTGGAAAAGGAAATCCCAAACCTGTATTTGCAGAGAAAAATGTGGCAATCCTATCTGCAAGAGTGATTGGAAAGAACAGAAATATGCTGAAGCTTCTGGTCATGGATGCGCAGGGGACAACCATAGATGCACTGTATTTCGGAGACGGGCAAAGATTTATGGAAAAGATTGCAGAGAAATACGGGAAACTCCAGGCCGAGAGCCTTTTGCGCGGGCGGGGGAGCGGTATTTATCTGTCAATTACCTATTATCCGGGAATTAATGAGTATATGGGACATCTGACGCCTCAGATTGTGATTACTCATGTACAGTAAAAATATTTGAAAAACTACTCAGTGAGTGGTATACTGAAAAATAGATTTTATACAGCTTGATAGAATGGAGAAAAACGATGAAAAAGATAGAAGATTATGTGGTTAGTATTCCGGATTTTCCGGAAAAAGGGATTATTTTCCGGGATGTGACCAGTGTTCTGCAGGATGCAGATGGACTTCATCTGGCGATTGATCTTATGCAGGAAAAACTGGAAGGTGTAGATTATGACCTGGTGGCAGGATCGGAGGCCAGAGGGTTTATTTTCGGCATGCCGATTGCCTATAATCAGAAAAAAGCTTTTGTACCGGTGCGCAAGAAAGGAAAACTTCCGAGAAAGACTATTTCAACAGAATATGATCTGGAATACGGAAGCGCAGTAATCGAAGTTCATGAGGATGCAATAAAGCCGGGCCAGAAAGTGGTCATTGTTGATGATCTGATGGCAACAGGAGGAACCACGGAAGCAATTATCCGACTGATAGAGGAGCTTGGCGGTGAAGTAGTGAAAATTATTTTCCTTATGGAGCTTGCAGGATTGAATGGAAGAGAGAAACTGAAGGGATATGATGTAGATTCGGTTATCATTTATCCCGGAAAATAATTGTTACCAAGGAAGAGAGAAAGGAGGGCGATGATATGGCAGATGTAACGACCTATGAATCAGATGTGCTTAACAGAATTGCACCGGAGTCCATTATGACAAATTCGGCAGAGGGGCTGAAGATAGAAGATGGTCATGCGGTGAAGGCACCTGCGGATTATCAAAACCCGGAAGAACTTTATAACTTATTGATTGCCCGTATCCGCAAGTACCATCCGTCTGCGGATGTATCGATGATTGAAAAAGCGTTTTCTATAGCGAACGAGGCTCACAAAGATCAAAAAAGAAAGTCCGGGGAGCCATATATTATTCACCCTCTTTGGGTTGCTATTATTCTGGCCGATCTGGAGATGGATAAGGAGACTATCACGGCGGGAATCCTGCATGACGTGGTAGAAGACACAGTGATGACAGATGAGGAGATTCGGCAGGAGTTTGGTGAAGAGGTAGAACTTCTGGTGGACGGAGTCACCAAATTGGGACGCCTGTCCTATTCCTCCGATAAGCTGGAGCTTCAGGCAGAAAACCTGCGTAAGATGTTTCTTGCAATGGCAAAGGATATCAGGGTAATCATTATCAAGCTTGCAGACCGCCTTCATAATATGAGGACACTTCAGTTCATGAAGCCTGAAAAGCAGAAGGAAAAGGCAAAGGAGACCATGGATATTTATGCGCCTATCGCTCAGCGGCTTGGTATTTCCAAGATTAAGACAGAGCTGGATGACCTGGCACTTAAATATTCCCAGCCGGAAGTATTCTATGATCTGGTAAATCAGATTAATGCAAGGAAAACAGAGAGAGAAGAATTTGTACAACAGATTGTGGAGGAAGTTTCAGCCCATATTAAACGAGCGGGAATCGAGGCAGACGTAAACGGCCGTGTAAAGCATTTCTTCAGTATTTATAAAAAGATGGTCAATCAGGATAAGACGGTGGATCAGATTTATGATCTGTTTGCAGTCCGGATTATTGTGGATTCTGTAAAAGACTGTTATGCGGCGCTCGGTGTGATCCATGAGATGTACACGCCGATTCCGGGACGTTTTAAGGATTATATTGCCATGCCAAAGGCAAATATGTATCAGTCTTTGCATACAACTCTTATGAGTTCAGTGGGTCAGCCTTTTGAGATTCAGATCCGTACTCATGAGATGCATAAAACCGCGGAATATGGTATCGCTGCGCACTGGAAGTATAAAGAGTCTAACGACGGAAAGAAGAGCGTGGCTGCGCAGGAAGAGGAAAAACTGAACTGGCTGCGTCAGATTCTGGAGTGGCAGAGGGATATGTCGGATAACCGGGAGTTCTTGAATATGCTCAAGGGTGATCTGGATCTTTTCGCGGAAGATGTCTATTGTTTTACACCGAATGGCGACGTGAAGAATCTGCCGAACGGTTCTACTCCGGTGGACTTTGCCTATGCGATCCACAGTGCGGTAGGAAATAAAATGGTTGGGGCCAGAGTCAATGGAAAGCTGGTGAATATTGATTATAAAATTCAGAATGGTGACAGGATCGAGATCCTGACCTCACAGAATTCCAGAGGACCCAGCCGTGACTGGCTGAATATAGTGAAGAGTACTCAGGCGAAGAATAAAATCAACCAGTGGTTTAAAAAGGAATTTAAGGAAGATAATATTATTCGCGGAAAAGAAATGATCTCTGCTTACTGTAAGGCAAAGTCAATCGTGCTCAGCAACATTCTGAAGACGAAGTATCAGGAGGTTGTTCAGAGAAAGTATGGTTTCCGTGACTGGGATGCCGTTCTTGCAGCTATCGGGCACGGTGGACTGAAGGAAGGTCAGGTAGTTAACCGTCTGGTGGAAGAGTATGGCAAAGAGCATAAACAGGAGCTTACGGATGAAGTAGTACTTGAGAAGGTGGCGGAGGCTGCGAAGAATAAAGTGCATATTGCCAAGTCCAAGAGCGGAATTGTGGTGAAGGGAATCGATGATGTGGCTGTGAGATTCTCCAGATGCTGTAATCCGGTACCCGGAGATGAGATTGTCGGTTTCGTAACCAGAGGTCGGGGACTTTCCATTCATCGAACGGATTGTGTGAATATGATCCATCTGACCGAGGCAGAGAGAGCCAGACTTATCGATGCTGAGTGGGAAAGCGATGTAACTGAAAAAGACGGAGGCCAGTATCTTGCAGAGATTAAGATGTTTGCAGATGATCGTCAGGGACTCCTGATGGAGATGTCCAAGATCTTTACGGAATCCAAGATTGATGTGAAATCTTTGAATGTGCGTACCAGCAAACAGGGAACCGCAACGATTGAGGCGGGATTTATTGTACATGGAAGAGAAGAGCTTGCCCATATAATTGAAAAATTCCGTCAGCTGGATGGGGTGCTTGATATTGAACGTGCAGTCGGTTAACCGATTATGGGAATGGATTCGAGTACTTCTCGGCAGACGCAGAACGTTTATAGGAGAAAACATGAAGGTAGAAAAATTTGTAACGGGGATTATCAGTACGAATTGTTATCTGGTAATCAATGAGGATACGAAGCAGGCAGTGATCATTGATCCGGCTGCCTGCCCGAAATATCTGTTGAATCATATAAAGAGTGAAGGGCTGGAGATTCAGGCAATTCTTCTGACCCACGGACATTTCGATCATATTATGGGAATTGACGGATTCCTGGCGGAATTTGATGTACCGGTTTATGTACATGAGGGAGACCGGGAAACCATGGTTGATATTTCCCTGAATCAGTCCGGAACCTATACCTCCGGCTATACATTTGCCGGAGCCAGATATCTGAAGGATGGCCAGAAGCTGAATTTTGCAGGACTGGAATTTCAGGTATTGCATACACCGGGTCATACACCGGGAGGTGTGTGCTATTATATTGAATCAGAAAAGGTGCTGTTCAGCGGAGATACTCTGTTCCAGAATTCTGTGGGACGTACGGACTTTGTGAACAGCAGTATGTCGGATCTGATAAGAGGAATCCGGGAAAAATTATTCGTGTTGCCGGATGATGTTCTGGTTTATCCGGGACATATGGGTGAGACAACGATTGGGCATGAAAAAGTCCATAACGTTTATGTGGGGACGTAGTAAAGGATGCTTTACTACGTCTTTCGTTGCAAAAGCAAAGTCGAATAAAAAGAGAGGTAGAAGAAGCGGGTATGATTACGATAATCTGTAGAGACGAACTGTATACTTATAATGTTTATCACCTTGTGAAGGCCTTTTTCCCGGGAGAGGAAGTACGACAGCAGGTGGATGCGGAAGCTGACAGGCTTTTGAAAATTACGCTTCCGGATGGACAGCAGATGGAAGTAAATATAGAGGATCTGGAACAAAACAGGGAAATACGGCAGGAAGAGCCTGGGGCTGAACGTTCAGAGAATCTGCGCAGACAGCGTAAATATCTGATCGATACCTGGCTGTATCAGAATTTGGAGGAGAAGACCGGCCGTTCTCTTGCATGGGGAATTCTGACCGGCGTCCGTCCCACCAAAATTGCCATGCAGAAGGTGGAAGAGGGGATGGATCGGGAATCCTTTATCAAATGGTTCCAGAGTGATTCGCTGGTCAGTGAAAAAAAGGCAAAGCTGGCTTACGAGATTGCCCTCAGAGAACGGGAAATTCTCCGGCCTCTAGATTATCAGAACGGCTACAGCCTCTACGTCGGGATCCCTTTCTGCCCGACCGTGTGCAGCTATTGTTCATTCAGTTCCGGTGCCATTTCCGAATGGAAGGATTATGTGGATGCATATCTGGATGCATTGTGTAAGGAGATTGCCTTTATCGGAAGTGTATCTGAAAATAAGAAACTGAATACGATTTATATCGGAGGCGGTACTCCGACGACGCTGACTGAAAAACAGCTGGACAGACTTCTATCCTGCATCGACCGGACATTTTCCAGAGAGCATCTTCTGGAATATACGGTGGAGGCGGGGCGTCCTGACAGTATTACGGAAGCAAAGCTCCGGGTTCTGAGAGAGCATGATATTACCCGTATTTCCATCAATCCGCAGACCATGCAGCAGAAAACGCTGGATGTGATCGGAAGGAAACACACGGTGGAGGACATCAGAAGAGTCTATGAGATGGCCCGTTCGCTGGGCTTTGATAATATTAACATGGATCTGATTGCCGGGCTTCCGGGAGAGAATGTCACGGATATGGCTGATACGCTGCGCCAGATTAAAGAAATGAGGCCGGATAGCCTGACGGTTCACTCTTTAGCTATCAAACGGGCGGCGAAGATGGGGCAGGAGCAGACGGTCAGAGGATTTGTAGAAGGAATGGAAGAACTTAAGAGGCAACCGCAGAAAATGGCCCGTTCGCTGTCTGATATGATCGAGCTTGCGTATGAAGCGGCCGGGGATCTGGGACTGGTGCCCTACTACCTGTATCGTCAGAAAAATATTGCCGGTAATTTTGAAAATGTTGGTTATGCAAAGGTTGACAAAGCCGGAATATACAATATACTTATTATGGAAGAAAAGCAATCCATTGCTGCGGCAGGAGCAGGGGCCTCTACGAAGATCGTGCTGGATGAGCCGATGGAAGTTCCGGGCAGCAAAAATAAGCGAAAGACAACATTAATGCGTGTGGAGAATGTGAAGGATATCAGATCCTATATTTCCCGTATTGATGAAATGATAGAGCGAAAAGGAGAATGGTTATGGCGTTAAAGAAAAAACCGGTCACAGGAATGAAGGACATCCTTCCAAAGGAGATGGAGATTCGCGATTATGTAATTCACCTGATTAAGGAAACTTACAAAACATACGGATTTTCTTCTATGGAGACCCCTTGCGTAGAGCATATTGAGAATCTCTGCAGCAAGCAGGGCGGTGACAATGAGAAGTTAATTTTCAAGATCTTAAAGCGTGGAGAGAAGCTTAAGATTGCTGAGGCAAAAGAGGAAAATGATCTGGTGGACGGCGGACTTCGCTATGACCTGACCGTTCCGCTTGCAAGATATTATTCCAATCATGCCAATGAACTTCCTTCACCATTTAAGGCGATGCAGATCGGAAGCGTATGGCGCGCAGACCGTCCGCAGAGAGGAAGATTCCGCCAGTTTACCCAGTGCGATATCGACATTCTGGGTGAGGCAGGAAATCTTGCGGAGATCGAGCTGATCCTGGCAACGACTGCCATGCTTGGTAAATTGAATTTCAGGAACTTTACTGTGAACATCAATGACAGAAATATCCTGAAGGCAATGGCAGCATACTGTGGATTCAGGGAAGAGGATTATGATGAAGTATTCATTATCCTGGACAAGATGGACAAGATCGGCAAAGACGGCGTTGCTGCAGAACTGGAAGAAATGGGTTATGCAAAAGCCAGTGTGGATGCATATCTCGGACTGTTCGATGAGGTAACTCCGGATATAGCCGGTATCCGTTATCTGAAGGAGAAGCTCGGCGACTGCCTGAAGGATGAGACCGCAGATGGTATGGAGATGATCATTTCCAGTGTTGAGGCGGCAAAAGAGGCAGAATTCCAGATTCGTTTTGATCCGACCCTTGTACGCGGTCAGTCCTACTATACAGGAACTATTTTCGAGATTACCATGGACGACTTCGGAGGCTCCGTTGCCGGAGGCGGACGATACGATAAGATGATCGGCAAATTTACCGGACAGGATACGCCGGCATGTGGATTCTCCATTGGATTTGAGCGTATTGTCATGCTGCTTCTGGAAAATGGATACGAGGTGCCAAGTGCAGGTAAGAAGAAAGCATATCTGATTGAGAAGAAGATGCCGAAGGAAGGCATGCTGAAGGTGCTTTCACTGGCAAAGGCAGACCGTGAAGCAGGATGTCAGACTCTGATCGCAAATATGAAGAAGAATAAGAAATTCCAGAAGGAACAGCTGGAAGCAGAAGGATATACAGAGATCGTTGACTGTTATGCAGATTCCGTGGATCGTCTGTAGAATAGAAGAGAGAAGAAAGAGGAGAAAATCATGGCTGAAACAATGCAGGGATTAAAGAGAACTCACCGCTGTGGCGAATTATCTGCAGCAAATGTGGGTGAGACTGTAACCATTATGGGATGGGTGCAGAAGAATCGTAACAAAGGTGGACTGGTCTTTGTAGATGTAAGAGACCGTTCCGGTATTATACAGGCAGTATTCGAGGAGGGAAGCTGCGATGCCGCATTAATTGAGAAAGCGGCAGGCCTCCGTTCTGAATATGTTGTGGCAATGGTGGGAAAAATAGAAAAGCGCTCCGGTGCAGTGAATACGAATCTGGCAACCGGTGAGATCGAGATTCTGCCGACAGAGCTTCGTGTTTTGTCCGAGTCCGAGACACCACCGTTCCCGATTGAGGAGAATTCCAAGACAAAGGAAGAACTTCGACTGAAATATCGTTTCCTGGACCTTAGAAGACCTGACATTCAGAGAAATCTGATGATGAGAAGTCAGGTGGCAACTCTTACCCGTCAGTTCCTGGCAGAGGAAGGATTCCTGGAGATCGAGACTCCTTTCCTGATTAAGAGTACACCGGAAGGCGCAAGAGACTATCTTGTGCCGAGCCGTGTTCATCCGGGGAATTTCTATGCGCTTCCGCAGTCACCTCAGATTTTCAAACAGCTTCTGATGTGCTCCGGATATGACCGTTATTTCCAGATTGTAAAATGTTTCCGTGACGAGGATCTGCGTGCAGACCGTCAGCCGGAATTTACCCAGATTGATATGGAGCTGTCCTTCGTAGATGTGGACGATGTTATTGATGTAAATGAAAGACTTCTTGCAAAATTATTTAACGAGGTTCTCGGTCTGGAAATCGAGCTGCCGATTCCGAGAATGACCTGGCAGGAGGCAATGGATCGTTACGGTTCTGATAAACCGGATGTCCGTTTTGGAATGGAGCTTCAGAACGTAACGGAAACAGTAAAAGACTGTGAGTTTGTTGTATTTAAAAATGCAATTGAAAATGGAGGAACTGTCCGTGGTATTAACGCGAAGGGCCAGGGCGCAATGCCAAGAAAGAAAATTGACAAGCTGGTTGATTTTGCTAAGGATTACGGTGCAAAGGGTCTTGCTTATATCGCAATTCAGGAAGACGGTACTGTGAAATCTTCTTTTGCAAAATTTATGACAGAGGAAGGCATGAAGGCGCTGATCGAGGCCATGGGCGGAGAAAATGGAGACCTTCTGTTATTTGCAGCTGATAAAAATAAAGTAGTATGGGATGTGCTGGGAGCACTTCGTCTGGAGCTGGCACGCCAGATGGATCTTCTTGATAAGAATGAATACAAGTTCCTGTGGATTACCGAATTCCCGCTTCTGGAGTGGAGTGAAGAGCAGAACCGTTTCACCGCAATGCATCATCCGTTTACCATGCCGATGGAAGAGGATTTACAGTATATTGACAGTGATCCGGGACGTGTCCGCGCAAAGGCTTATGATATTACATTAAATGGAAATGAGATTGGCGGAGGAAGTGTGCGTATCTTCAATCCGGAGGTTCAAAGCAAGATGTTCGAGGTGCTTGGATTTACACCGGAACAGGCACAGGAGCAGTTCGGATTCCTTCTGACGGCGTTCAAATATGGCGTACCGCCACATGCAGGACTGGCTTATGGACTGGATCGTCTGGTTATGCTGATGGCAAAAGAGGACAGTATCCGTGATGTCATTGCGTTCCCGAAGGTAAAGGATGCATCTGACCTGATGACGGAAGCACCTGCCAGAGTGGATCAGAAGCAGTTGGATGAACTGGGACTTACAGTTGTACCAGAGGAAGAGTAAAAGGAGAAAAATATGAAGAGAAGCAGAATACTATCTATTATTCTGGTCCTGGGGCTTGCGCTTACAGGCTGTTCCACGACAAAGGCACAGAAGGTTACCATTGAACTGGAGTCAAATCCGACAACGGGGTACGAGTGGGATGACGAACAGAAAGAGGTATCCGGTGAAGAGATTTTCGAGATTGAGGATGAGATGATTCCGTCAGAGTCCGATGAACTCGGTGCTCCGGGAGTGCAGAAATTCGTTCTTTCCCCGGAACATGCCGGCAGCACGGTTGTGGATTTTTATTACGGCAGAGAGTGGGAAGAAAATGAGTATCTTTATGCTGTGTCCTATGAGTTTGAAGTCAGTGAGGATATGCAGGTCACTTTTGTACAGAAGACAGTTACACCGGGACCTGATATGGATGAAAGTGATATGCCGGAATTCCCTGATCCGGTTATAGAATAGCAGGAAAATAATAAAAGCAAAAAAAATAAAAAAAGTTTAAAAAAGATGTTGACAAACATGAGCCACTGTAGTATAGTATGTATTGTTCTGAGGAACACAAAATAAGAAATGCGACAGTGGCTCAGTTGGTAGAGTACGACCTTGCCAAGGTCGGGGTCGCGGGTTCGAACCCCGTCTGTCGCTCTTGGTAAAGACTTCTTGAGAAATCAAGAAGTCTTTTGTTTTTGTCGTACATTCGACAAAACCTTCCGGGGGATACGCACTCCGGCGTGAGCAGAAGATGTCGCAGGCTACCGCCGGAGGCGCGAGAGTTCCGCGAGCGGAACTCTTTGTTCATGTAACGGGAAAGTTGAGAAAAGAAAGAGAGATTGTTATGGAGATGAAAAACGGGCAGACGACGAATCCACTTGCCACAGAGAGGATTAGCCGCCTGATTGCAAAATTTGCCATACCGGCAATTATCAGTATGCTGGTTAGTTCATTGTATAATATAGTGGATCAGATTTTTATCGGTCAGGGAGTCGGAATGCTGGGAAATGCGGCAACAAATATTGCATTTCCGATTTCCATTATCTGTACGGCAACAGCTCTGCTTCTGGGAATCGGAAGTGCATCTAATTTTAATCTTGAGTCGGGGGCAGGCAGAAAGGAAGAGGCGGTCCGCATTGCCGGAACAGGGCTTTCCATGCTGGTGATCTGTGGATGTATTATCGCTGTAATCGTACTTCTTTTTTTGAATCCGCTGTTACAGCTGTTCGGAGTAACGCCGGAGGTGCTTCCTTTTGCGCAGGATTATACGGGGATTACGGCATGGGGAATTCCCTTTCTGGTGCTGACTACCGGTGGGAATCATCTGATCCGCGCGGACAGAAGCCCAACCTATTCCATGACATGTATGCTCACGGGCGCTATTATCAATACCATACTGGATCCCCTGTTTATATTTGGATTTCATTGGGGAATTCAAGGTGCAGCATGGGCGACGGTGATCGGACAGGTGATATCCGGCATGATGGTCATATTTTATTTTGCAAAACGCTGTAATATGGAATTGAAGGCAGAGATGCTGATCCCCAGGGGACATGCCCTGAAAGCAATTGTATCTTTGGGAATGGCATCCTGCATCAATCAGATTTCAATGGCTGTGGTTCAGATTGTGATGAATAATACGCTTCGGCATTACGGAGCTATGTCCATGTACGGCACGGATATCCCTCTCGCCTGCGTCGGCGTAATTTCCAAGGTAAATATGGTGTTCATGGCAATCTGCATTGGAATATCGCAGGGATGCCAGCCTATATGGGGGTTCAATTACGGGGCGGAGAATTATGGAAGAGTAAGAGAAACCTACCGGAAGGCAGCAACGGTATCCCTTATGGTGGGAATAGTCTTTTTCGGGTGTTTTCAGACATTTCCAAGGCAATTGGTGAGCATCTTCGGAACAGGAAGCGAAGCCTATTTTTATTTTGCAGAGCGGTATTTTAAAATTTACATGTTCATGACGTTCATCAATGGAATTCAGCCCATGTCTTCCGGATTTTTCACTTCTATCGGTAAGGCGAGACTGGGAATCGTTGTTTCACTTACAAGACAGGTGCTGTTTCTGCTTCCGCTGATTGTGATATTTCCAATATTTATGGGAATTGACGGTGTGATGTATGCGGGACCTATTGCAGATGGTGCATCGGCAGCAGTTGCTGTTGGATTTGCGCTGCGGGAACTGAAAATAATGCGGACGGCAGAAGATTGAAAAATCTTCTGTTCCCACTTGTTTTTTTGATAAAAATATAGCATACTATCTTTTAACAGGGGACTATTAAATGAGAGTGGTGGGGCGTCAGATGTTCCTGATAATAAGGGAAGGGTGAGAAATATGCAGGAGAGACTGCCAATAGGATTTCTGTTCAAGCAGATTAATAATGTATATGAGAAGGATTTCAACAATCGACTGCGGAGGCTGGGAATCACGTCATCCCAGTGCGAAGTGCTGGATTATCTCTTCAACTGCCAGAAAGAGGAAGTGAATCAGAGAGACATCGAGAAGGCATTAAGCCTGAAGAATCCTACGGTAACCGGAATCCTGAAAAGGCTGGATGAGAAAGGGTTCATACTGATCGTTCCAAATGCTAAGGACAAGAGACGCAAGAATGTGTATCTGACAGAGAAAGCCTACGACATTCAGAAACGTATGGAGTCTGACCGCAGGAAAATCGATAAGAATCTGACGATTGGAATGACCAAAAAAGAAATACAGGCATTGCAGAAAATGCTTAATAAAGTGCTTTATAATGTGGCTGAGCCTTGAGATTGTCAATTGGGTACAGGGTGTGATACAATTGGGTACAGGGCAAAATGCAACTGGGGACGTAGCAAAATGCGTTTTGCTACGTCCCCAAGGAGGTTAAATATGAGTTATGCAGATAAAATATTTATAGACATGTGCCGCGACATTATCGACAACGGCACGGACACCAGAGGTGAAAAGGTGCGCCCGGTCTGGGAAGACGGCACACCTGCCTATACGATTAAGAAATTCGGTGTGGTGAATCGCTACGATCTGAGCCAAGAATTCCCGGCGCTGACACTTAGAAGAACTGCTATTAAGAGCTGTACGGACGAGCTTTTGTGGATATGGCAGAAAAAATCGAATAATATCCATGATCTGAACAGCCATATCTGGGACAGCTGGGCCGACGAGGAAGGTTCAATCGGAAAAGCCTACGGGTATCAGATGGGAGTCAAGCATCAGTATAAAGAAGGAATGTATGACCAGGTGGATCGTGTGATCTATGACCTGAAAAATAATCCTTACAGTCGGCGGATTATGACCAATATATATGTGCATCAGGATCTTCATGAGATGAATCTGTATCCCTGCGCATACAGTATGACATTTAATGTGACGAAGAAGCCGGGACATGAGAAGCTGACCTTAAACGGAATCCTGAATCAGCGTTCCAATGATGTGCTGGCGGCAAACAGCTGGAATGTATGCCAGTACTCTGTGCTGATGCATATGCTGGCGCAGGTGTGTGACATGGAGGTGGGTGAATTTGTTCATGTGATTGCAGATGCCCATATTTATGACAGGCACGTTCCTTTGATTGAGGAATTGATCAGTAGAGAGCCGCTTCCGGCACCGAAGTTCTGGCTGAATCCGGAAGTGAAGGATTTCTATGATTTTACGCCGGATGATGTGAAACTTATCGACTATCAGACGCATGAGCAGATTCGGAATATTCCGGTAGCAATATAGAACAGAATGGAGAATTTTTATGAAATTAATCGTTGCAGTAGATAAAAACTGGGCAATTGGAAAGGACAATAAACTGATGTGGAGTATCCCGGCGGATATGAAGTATTTCCGGGAGACGACAAAGGGAAATATCGTGATCATGGGTCGAAAGACTCTGGAGAGCTTTCCGCAGGGGCAGCCGCTGGCAAACCGGGTGAATATTGTTATTACGAAGAATCCGGACTATAAAGTAAAAGGAGCGGTTCTGGTACACAGTATCGAAGAGGCTATTGAAGAAAGTAAAAAATATGAAGGAGAAGTGTTTGTAATCGGTGGCGAGAGTGTTTACCGGGCAATGCTTCCGTATTGCGATACGGCTCTGGTGACGAAGATTGATCACGCTTATGATGCAGATACCTATTTTCCGAATCTGGATGAGGATGAGGGATGGAGGATGACAAAAATCAGTGAGGAGCAGACCTGCTTTAATCTGGAGTATTATTTTACGGTATATGAGAGGATAGTTAAATAGCATGAAAATATTAAGCATTACAGCTCAGAAGCCGAACAGCACGGGGAGCGGGGTATATCTGACAGAGCTCGTAAAAGAGTTTGCCGGGCTTGGACATGAACAGGCAGTGATCGCAGGTATTTATCAGGAGGACACAGTGGAATCCCCGGAAGGAGTGAAGCTGTATCCTGTTTATTTTAAGACAGACGAGCTTCCATTTCCAATAGCCGGAATGTCGGATGAGATGCCCTATGAAAGCACGGTGTATGGCCAGATGACACCGGAGATGACAGAGGCTTTTGTGAGAGCATTCAGACGGGTAATCCGCAAGGCGGCGGAGGAGTTCGGACCGGATCTTGTTATCTGCCATCATCTGTATCTGGTAACGGCACTTGCCAGAGAGGAGTTGGAGGGATACCGGGTATTTGGATTCTGCCATAATACAGATCTTCGCCAGATGCAGAAGACGGATTTTCAGCGGAAATATATCCGTTCCCAAATTCCGAAGCTGGATGCAGTTTTTGCAATTCATGAAGAGCAGAAAGAGGAAATCTGTCAGATATATGACATGAGCGGAGAGAAAATTTTCACAGTCGGAACGGGATATAATCACCATTTATTCCGAATGGCGGAGAAAAATGAGACCGCAGAAGAAAATAAGAATCAGTCGGAGAAGAAAAAGCTTCGTCTCATTTTTGCAGGTAAGCTGTCAGAGAAGAAGGGAGTCATAAGCCTTCTTCGGAGCCTTTCCTATCTTCCATGGAAGACGGACGAGGCAGAGTTGGTTCTTGCAGGCGGATATGGAAATGAGGAAGAGTACGCACAGATTCGAAGTCTGGCAGCAGAAGCACCTTATCCTGTGAGATTCACAGGGCGGATCTCACAGGAAGAGCTGGCTGAAGAATATCGAAGCAGTGACATCTTTGTGCTCCCGTCTTTCTTCGATGGGATGCCTCTTACGATGATCGAGGCCATGGCCTGTGGAGACAGGGTAGTGATCACTGCTCTCCCGGGAATCCCATCCTGGGTAGAAGAGCATGTGCCGGATGCACCGATCGTCTACGTGCAGCCGCCAAAGATGTATAATACAGATGAGCCGGTACCGGAGAGCCTCCCGGGGTTTGAGCGGGAACTGGCAGAGAAAATTCAGGAATGTGCACAGATGAGAGTGACGGAAAGTCCGGATCTCACACAGATATCATGGGGAAATATCTGTAGCATCGTTCTGAGGGAAAATGACAGATGTCAGAATCAGATGGATACAGAAAAGAAAAATTGAGAGGGTAAGGAGGACACCAATGTTTATCGACTTACATATGCATGAGATGCGTTACTCAGGGGACAGCTTTCTTCCTCTGGAAGAAATCGTAGAGATTGCGAAAGAAAAAGGGCTGGATGGAATTTGCATCACAGACCATGACAGTATGGGACTCAGGGAATTTGCGGCGTCTTATTCGAAAAAAGTAAATTTCCCGATTTTTGTTGGGATTGAATTTTTCTCTCTTCAGGGAGACATTATTGCATTTGGTATTGATTCCTATCCGGATCACAGGATCAGCGCACAGGAATTTATCGATTTTGTGAAAGCACAGGGCGGCGTCTGTTACAGCGCTCATCCATTCCGTAATAACCGGCGTGGTCTGGAAGAGCACTTAAATGAAGTGCGTGGGCTGGATGGCATTGAGGTCCTGAATGGAAGTACGCTGAAAGCCGCATGCCAGAAAGCGGCAGAATATGCCCGGGCACTGGATCTGGTTCCGGTAGGGGCAAGCGACTGCCATGTGCCGGAAAAAGTGGGCGTCTATGCGACTTATTTTCCGGAAGAGGTGCATACGGTGGAAGAACTGGTTGCTGCCTTTACGAAGAAAAATCTAAAACCGGCATATTATAAAGATGGAAAATATCATGTCCTGGATGTGGATAAATTTCTGAAAGATATATAGAAATAGGTATCGGACAAATTTCTAACAATGGTTGACAGAGAGGTACTTCATCAACTATAATATTTACAATTATCAGAGAAATGCTATGACAAGGAGGAGTACATAAGTATTCGGAAGCAAAGAGAGAGGATGGCCGGTGAGAATCCTTATGAAGTGCTTATGGAAGTAGCCTTTGAGCAGTGAACCGAACACATCTGCCTGTAGAATCGTAGTGGATGCCAGTAGACTTCAACGCAGTCCCAGCGTTAAAGGGGAGCAGTATCGGAGTGGCAGCTGTATAAGGAAAGAACAGCAGGCAGATTCCCGTATTGGCAGAGTGCAGAGAAGACATTCTCTGAATTTAGGTGGTAACACGGATTGTAAGATTCGCCCTAAGCTATATCTGGCTTAGGGCTTTTTATGTAGCAGGAAATTCTTCTGGAATTTCCTGCTACATAAAAAAGCACTTCGTGCGATGATGCGCAGCTTGCGGAGATGAAAACACTGCTTTGCAGTCCGCTCGCGCGCAAAGATTGCGCATTCACGCAATCTATATACGTAATAAGGAGGTTTTTGCATGAAAAAGATTTCAGGAAACAAATTGTTGGTAAAAGCGCTGAAAGAAGAAGGTGTTGATACAATCTTCGGTTATCCGGGTGCATGTACCATTGATATCAGCGATGAGCTTTATAAGCAGGACTATACGAAGGTCATTCTTCCGAGACAGGAAGTGGCACTGGTGCATGAGGCGGATGCCTATGCACGGTCTACGGGAAAGGTGGGCGTTTGTCTGGTAACCAGCGGTCCGGGAGCGACCAATCTGGTAACAGGACTTGCGACTGCATATTATGACAGTGTGCCGCTGGTGTGCTTTACCGGTCAGGTGGCAAGACATCTGATCGGAAATGATGCTTTCCAGGAGGTTGATATCGTAGGAATTACGAGAAGCATTACCAAATATGGTGTAACCGTCCGCAGGAGAGAGGATCTGGGAAGAATTATAAAGGAAGCATTTTACATTGCCAGAACAGGACGTCCGGGACCGGTTCTTGTGGACCTTCCAAAAGATATGATGGCGGAGATGGGAAGCAATGAGTATCCGGAGGATGTAAATATCCGCGGTTACAAACCGAATACCAGCGTCCATATCGGACAGCTGAAGCGTGCCATCAAGATGCTGAATAAGGCAGAGCGTCCGGTATTTCTTGCAGGAGGCGGCGTAAATATTTCCGGTGCAAATGCAGAATTTAAGAAGCTGGTAGAGCTTACCAATGTTCCGGTTATTACAACCGTCATGGGACGTGGGGCAATTCCTACTAACCATCCGCTGTTCATTGGAAATCTGGGTATGCATGGTGCCTATGCGGCAAATATGTCTGTGGGAGAATGCGATCTTCTGTTCTCCATCGGTACCAGATTTAATGACCGTATTACCGGTAAGCTTCATTCATTTGCACCAAATGCGCAGATTGTACATATTGATATTGATACAGCTGCAATTTCCAAAAATGTACAGGTAGATGTACCGATCGTTGCCGATGCAAAAGAGGCCATTACCAAAATGCTGGAATATGTGGAAGCGTGTGATACAAAGAAATGGCTGGATGAGATCGGAGAGTGGAAACACAGATATCCTCTGACCATGAAGAAAAAACCGATCATGACACCACAGGATATAATTGAGACGATTAATACAATGTTTGATAAAGCAATTGTGGTAACGGATGTAGGTCAGCATCAGATGTTTACAGCTCAGTTCCTGGAGCTGGATGAGAATAAGAAGCTTCTGATGTCCGGTGGACTGGGAACCATGGGATACGGCCTGCCGGGAGCAATCGGAGCCAGGATCGGCAATCCGGATACTCCGGTTATCTCTATTTCCGGTGACGGTGGTATGCAGATGAATATCCAGGAGCTGGCAACAGCGGTACTTGAGGAATTGCCGATCATTTGCTGTATTTTTAATAACAGTAATCTGGGAATGGTTCGTCAGTGGCAGAAACTTTTCTATGGAAAGAGATATTCCATGACCTGTCTTCGTTCCGGTGCAGCCTGCAGAGGAAAATGTGGAGAAGTCCCATGTCCTCCGTACACTCCTGATTTTATCAAACTCGCAGAAAGCTATGGCGCGAAGGGAATCCGGGTAACACAGAAGGAAGAAATCGTACCGGCATTTGAAGAGGCAAGAAAGAGTACAAAGGTGCCGACCATTATAGAATTTGAGATCGATCCGGAAGATCTGGTTTATCCGATGATTCAGCCAGGTGGAACACTGGAAGACATGATTATGGATTGTTAGGAAGGAGCGGGAGAAGATGAGTAACGGAATGAAAAAAAGATGGATATCCCTGTATGTGGAGAACCAGGTGGGTGTTCTCTCGAAGATTTCCGGATTATTTTCCGGCAAATGTTATAACCTGGACAGTCTGACTGTTGGAACAACAGAAGACCCGACTGTATCCAGAATGACCATTGCTACAGTCAGTGACGATGAGACATTTGAACAGATTAAAAAGCAGCTGAATCGATTGGTGGAGGTAATCAAAGTTATCGACTTCACAGATGTGTTTGTAAGAATGAAGGAGATTCTCTATGTAAAGGTACGTAAATGTACACCGGAGGATAAGGTGGAGCTGTTCCAGATCGCAGAGACATTCAAGGCCAAGGTTATTGATTACGGAAAAGACAGCCTGCTCCTGGAATTTGTTCAGACAGCAACGAAAAATGACGCGGTTATCAAGTTGATGAAGGAAGAATTCCGCAGTATTGAGGTTGTAAGAGGCGGAAGCGTGGGAATCGAGTCTATCAGCATGATGGAACGATAGAGAGACATGAAGAGGGCTTCCATGTTTTTACAGAAAAAACAGAGCGCACTCTTGAATTTTAAAAATAATCGTATTATAATGACACTAGAATGAAAAAGTCATCAAAGAACGGAGGAATTTTCGATGGAAAAGAAGAATATTGACTGGAAGAACCTTGGGTTCGGTTATGTACAGACAGATAAGAGATACGTTTCCAATTATAAAGATGGAGCGTGGGACGAAGGCGTGCTGACCTCCGATGCAAATGTAGTAATTAACGAATGTGCAGGCGTGCTTCAGTATGCACAGACCTGTTTTGAGGGATTGAAGGCATATACAACAGAAGATGGACATATCGTAATGTTCCGTCCGGATCTGAATGCATCCAGAATGGCAAGTTCTGCAGAAAGACTGGAAATGCCGGTATTTCCGGAGGACAGATTTGTAGAGGCAGTTCATAAAGTAGTAGAGGCTAATGCAGCGTATGTTCCGCCGTTTGGTTCCGGAGCAACACTTTATGTTCGTCCGTACATGTTTGGTTCCAATCCGGTTATCGGTGTAAAACCTGCAGATGAGTACCAGTTCCGTGTATTCACCACACCGGTAGGACCATATTTCAAGGGCGGCGCAAAGCCGATTACCATTAGAGTGTGTGATTTTGACCGTGCAGCTCCGCATGGTACCGGCCATGTAAAGGCAGGACTTAATTATGCTATGAGCCTTCATGCAATCGTAGATGCTCACAAGCAGGGATATGATGAGAATATGTATCTGGATGCAGCTACCAGAACAAAGGTAGAAGAGACAGGCGGAGCAAACTTTATCTTTATTACAAAAGACAATAAAGTGGTAACACCGAAGTCCAGCACAATTCTTCCATCTATTACCAGACGTTCTCTGATGTATGTGGCAGAGAAATATCTTGGGCTGGAAGTGGAAGAGAGAGAAGTATACCTGGATGAAGTGAAAGACTTCGCAGAGTGCGGCCTGTGTGGTACAGCAGCCGTTATCTCACCGGTAGGAAAGATTGTTGATCATGGTACAGATATCTGCTTCCCAAGCGGAATGGAAGAGATGGGACCGACAATTAAGAAATTATATGATACACTGACCGGAATCCAGATGGGACGTATCGAAGCTCCAGAAGGATGGATTCATGTAGTTTGCTAGGATATGGAAGCAGGAAAACAGGAGCAGATGAAATACCGGCTGGCGGAAGCCATGAAGAAGTGTATGAAGGATACACCGGTGGAGCGAATCACGGTAAAGGAAATTGTTGAAACATGTGGGACAACGAGACAGACCTTTTACCGGAATTTTCAGGATAAATATGATCTGATCAACTGGTATTTTGATAAGATCCTCCAGGAATCCTTTGAGCATATGGGAGAGGGAAGAACCGTCTACGAGGGGCTTGTAAAGAAGTTTGAATTTATTTCGCAGGAGAGACTGTTCTTCCGTGCGGCTTTCAAATCTGATGAACAGAATTGTCTGAAGGATCATGATTTTCAGCTGATCACAGAATTCTACACGAATAAGATAGAATCGAAGTCCGGAAAGAAGATGACGGAAGAACTGAAATTTCTTCTGGAAATGTATTGTCAGGGATCGATTTATATGACAGTACAGTGGGTGCTTGGAAGAAAGAAGGCAACGCCTCAGGAGCTGGCCAGGTCGCTGGTGGAAGCGATGCCCATGGAGCTTGCCGGTGTTTTTCGAAGTTTGCATTTAATATAATGATGTCGCAGGCAACCGCCGAAGGCGCGAGGGAGTATCGCAAAATCACCAGTGATGATGTGACACTCTCTTTTTTATTATGCAAGTGACAGATTTGCTGTTTTGTAACTTTCCATTTACATGTGAGATTGTTAAAATATAGACATAGAAACTGATCGATATTAAAAAAAGGAGAGAACAAAAATGGCAAACAGAATTATGTTGAATGAAACTTCTTACCATGGTGCCGGAGCAATCAAGGAGATTGCTGCAGAAGCGAAAGCAAGAGCATTTCGCAAAGCGTTCGTATGCTCTGACCCTGATCTGATTAAGTTCGGAGTAACAGGTAAGGTAACAGATGTGTTGGACGAGGCAGGTCTTGCTTATGAGATTTATTCCGATATCAAGGCAAATCCGACTATCGAGAATGTACAGAATGGTGTTGCAGCATTCAAAAAAGCTGAGGCAGATTATATTATTGCAATCGGCGGCGGTTCTTCCATGGATACAGCAAAAGCAGTAGGAATCATTATTGCAAATCCGGAATTTGAAGATGTAAGAAGTCTCGAGGGTGTTGCACCGACAAAGAACCCATGTGTACCGATTATTGCAGTGCCGACAACAGCCGGAACAGCAGCAGAGGTTACGATTAATTACGTTATCACTGATGTTGAGAAGAAAAGAAAATTTGTGTGCGTAGACCCGCATGATATGCCGGTTATCGCAGTGGTTGACCCGGATATGATGTCTTCTATGCCAAAGGGACTGACAGCTTCTACAGGAATGGATGCTCTGACTCATGCGATCGAAGGATATACAACTAAGGGAGCATGGGAGATGACAGATATGTTCCATATCAAAGCAATTGAGATCATTTCCAAGTCCTTAAGCGGAGCAGTTGCCAACGAGAAAGAAGGTCGCGAGGGAATGGCATTGGGACAGTACATTGCAGGTATGGGATTCTCTAACGTAGGTCTTGGAATCGCACATTCCATGGCACATACTCTGGGAGCTGTTTATGATACACCACACGGTGTGGCATGTGCAATGATGCTTCCAATCGTAATGGAGTATAACGCTGAGTGCACCGGTGAGAAATATCGTGAGATTGCCAGAGCGATGGGAGTAAAAGGTGTGGACGAGATGTCTGTAGAAGAATACAGAAAGGCAGCAGTAGATGCTGTTCAGCAGCTTTCTGTTGATGTAGGAATCCCGACAAAACTGGAAGCATTAAAGGAGGAGGATTTACAGTTCCTTGCAGAATCCGCATTTGCAGATGCCTGTGCACCGGGAAATCCGAAAGACACAAGCGTAGAAGATTTGAAAGATTTATTTAGAAAACTGATGTAAAAATATATGAAAGGCGCAGCTTCGGTTGCGCTTTTTTCACTTATCTATTTTGCAATGCCCTTTTTACGTGGGATAATTACTTTTCTTACATTTAGCACGTATATTTTGGAGTTCCTTACGTGGAAAATCTCATTTTCTTCCATCTGACACGTAGTTTTCGGCTAACTCTACATGGAAAATTACTATTTTTTTTCTTTCACACGTAGCGTTTGTTATTTTTTACGTGGAAAAATGGCCTTTTTCTCATCTGACATGTATATACTAGTTTTTTCTACATGTAAATAATGAAAAATAAAACTTTGACACGTAATTATTGTGTAAAAGCTCGCTTTTTCAGCAAGCACAATACCACTTTTTAAAAAAATCAAATAAACACCATATAACAGTTGACAACAGTTATAAACTGTTATATACTGTTTACAACGAAGGAGGGGTAACATGAAGTTGATTATCAATAATTCTTCCATGCAGCCGATCTATGAACAGATTGTTACGCAGATGAAGTCGAAGATCATGCATGGGGAATTGCGGGAAGAAGAGATGCTCCCATCAGTTCGTACTTTAGCTAAAGAATTAAAGGTCAGTGCCCTGACCGTGAAGAAGGCATATGATGCTCTGGAGACGGAAGGATTTGTCGTTACCGTCCATGGCAAGGGAAGCTTTGTTACTCTGGCCAATCAGGAGTTGATGCTGGAGGAGAAGAAAAAGGAAGTAGAAGCTGATTTGGAAATGGCCATCCGAAAAGGCAGAAGCTGCGGAATGAGTAATCAGGAGATTACAGAGTTGTTTCAGATTGTTTTGGAGGATTGAGAGCAATGTTAAAATTGAAGAACGTTAAAAAGAATTATAAAAATTTTACACTGGATTGTACGATGGAAGTTCAGGAAGGTTCTGTAACCGGATTGATCGGTAAGAATGGAGCTGGCAAGAGTACGACTTTTAAGGCACTGCTTGGATTGATTTCCACTGATGGCGGTGAGATTGAGATGTTTGGAAAGCCTGTATCACAGCTGAAATCCAAAGATAAGGAAAATATTGGTGTGGTACTTGCGGATTCCGGGTTCAGCGGCTATCTGACGATTAAGGATCTGATTCCGGTTATGGATAGTCTGTATAGCCGGTTTGTGAAAGAAGATTTTGTGAGAAAATGTGAACAGTTCGGTCTTCCTCTGGATAAGAAAATCAAGGATTTCTCAACAGGAATGAAACGGAAGCTTCAGGTGCTGGCGGCTCTTTCCCACGATGCGAAGCTACTGGTTCTGGATGAGCCAACAGCGGGATTAGATGTGATTGCCAGAGATGAACTTCTGGAGATGCTGCGGGAATATATGGAGCAGGGAGACAGATCCATTCTTGTCAGTTCTCATATTTCCAGTGATCTGGAGAGTTTCTGTGATGATATCTACATGATAGATGACGGAAAAATCGTGCTCTATGAGGAAACAGATGTACTGCTTTCCGAATATGCAATTCTGAAAGTGACGGCAGAACAGTATCAGACACTGGATAAAGAATATCTTCTGCGCCATAAGAAAGAAGAATACGGATACAGCTGCCTGACCAATCAAAAGCAGTTCTATCTGGAAAATTACCCGGGTATTGTGGTGGAAAAAGGAAATGTTGATGAATTGATTATGATGATGATTCGAGGTGAAAAGTAATGAAGGGTATGTTGATTAAAGATGTAAAATTAATGAAGAATCAGATGATGTTTTTTATTGCGATTATTTTTATGAGCATTGCATTTTCTGCCATGTGGGAAAACCCGTTCTTTGCTATAGGATATGCTACCTCTCTGGTTTCCATATTTACAATTAGCACGATCAGTTATGATGATTATGAAAATGGAATGGCTTATCTTTTTACGCTTCCCATCAGCCGCAGGGAATATGTGATGGAAAAGTATCTTTTTGGAGTCTTGTCTACGTTTCTGGCTCTTGTGGCGGCAGCAGCAATTGCTTTCGGAATCGGAGCTGTCCAGAAGATTGAATTTAGCATGGATGAGTTCGTATCGGTAGCAGCAATGAGTCTTGTGATGGCAAGCTTTATCCTCGCGTTTTCTTTACCTGTTCAGCTGAAATTCGGGGCAGAAAGAAGCAGAGTTGCCCTTTTACTGGTGATGGGTATTGCCGTGCTGATCGGATTTCTGACAGTGAAAGCTACGGAAGCTGCAGGTGTGAATCTGGAGGCTGTCTTAGATGGTCTCTTTCAGGATAGCCTGGCAAGAACATTTATCATACTTGTTCTTATTGGGATAGCCTTGCTGGTAATTTCCTATCAGGTATCTGTCCGTATCATGGAGAAAAAAGAACTTTGAAGTAAAGGGGACGGTTCTTGGTCCTGGCTTGTCGGCAGCCGGGACAGAGAACCGTCCCCTTTTTATCAACGGCGGTGGCTTTCTATTATGAGTCGTACTGTCCGATACAGAAATGGCTTGTACTCTTCGATGGGAAGGGGCTCGGAGTATATGATGGAATTGTAGGCGGTTGAACCGGCCAGTTCTACGATGGTAAAAAGCATGACATCTACATCGTTATACTCGTGTTCGTCCTGGCTGACCATGGTGAGAAAGCGGTCGTAAATATCTCTGTCGGAATTTTCACCGGTTAACAGGGCTGATTTCAAAGCGCCCATTACCAGATTTTTGGAAATAAAATTCAGAAGTTCTTTATTTTCCATCAGTGTCTGTATAATTTGATCAATAATAAAGATAAGCTGGTCCTCCAGACCCCTGATGCCGGATGCGTCCAAAGCAGTCCAGGCAGCGTCAAAGAGTTCATGGGTCTTGTGAGCGACCAGTTTATTTTTTATATCATATTTATCTTTAAAATACAGATAGAAGGTTCCCTTGGCAACTCCGGCTTTCTGTACAATATCGGAGATTGCGGTAGAATTCAGTCCCTTGGTGGTAAATAATTCGTATGCCGTATTGAAGAGGGCTTCTTTCTTTTTTTTCTTATTATCATCTACTTTTCCCATAACCACAATTCCCTTCTTTATTCAAGATTGATTAGTTGTAATTATAACGGATTTTAATGGAAATGCAAGTACCTGGAAATAAAAAATGACCAAAAGTCATAAAATATATTGACTAATAGTCATTTATGGTGTATAGTGCCTAATGTGATAAATGACTAATAGTCATTAAATGAATTAGATAAAAGAAAAGGAGCTGAAATTATGGTTGCATTCGGAAAGAAAGTGGTGAAATACAGGATACCGATTCTGATCATCAGCATTCTGCTTTTGATTCCTTCGGTATTCGGCTATGTGAACACCAGAGTAAACTACGATGTACTGACCTACCTCCCGGAAGATATTGAGACAATGAAGGGGCAGGAGATCATGATAGACGACTTCGGAACAGGAGCATTTTCCATGTTCATCGTTGATGGTATGGAGGATAAAAATGTCGCGAAACTAAAAGCAGAGATTGAGCAGGTGGATCATGTGACGAAGGTGCTCTGGTATGATTCTGTTGCAGACATTTCTGTTCCGGAGAGTATGCTGCCGGATGAAATTTACAAAGTATTTAATTCAGATACCGGAACGATGATGGCAATCTTTTTTGATGAGGGAACATCCGCGGATGCTACCATGGATGCCATTGCCGATATCAGAAAGCTGGCAGGGAAGCAGTGCTTTTTAAGCGGGATGTCGGCAATCGTTACAGATACCAGAGACCTGGCAGAAAAGGAGACACCGATTTATGTACTGATTGCGGTAGCGCTTTCCACACTGGTGCTTGGCCTTACCATGGATTCCTTTTTTGTACCGATCTTATTCCTGCTGAGTATCGGTATGGCAATTTTATATAATCTGGGAAGCAATTATTTCCTGGGAGAGATTTCCTATATTACAAAAGCGCTGACGGCGGTTCTTCAGCTTGGAGTTACCATGGACTATTCCATTTTCCTGATGCACAGCTATGAGGAACAGCAGGTTCGCTATGACGGAGATAAGAAAAGAGCAATGGCACATGCCATCTCCCAGACATTTTCATCGGTAATCGGAAGTTCGGTTACCACAGTGGCAGGCTTTATCGCCCTTTGCTTCATGAGCTTTACATTGGGAAAAGATATCGGAGTTGTTATGGCGAAGGGAGTTATTTTCGGAGTCATTACCTGTGTGACTATTCTCCCGTCCATGATCCTCTGCTGTGATAAGCTGATCGAGAAGACAAAGCACAAACCATTGCTTCCGGATATCAGCAAGATATCGGAAAAGGTTACCAAACGGTATCTGGTGTATGTTGTGATATTCCTGGTTCTTCTGGTTCCGGCAATCTACGGAAACAGTCATACGAAAGTATATTACAACCTGGATGAGACGCTTCCAAAAGATCTGCCCAGTATCATTGCAAATGAGAAGCTGAAGGAAGATTATGATATGAATACCACTCATATGCTTTTGATAGACAGCGCTGTTCCGTCTTCGGATGTCAATAAAATGCTGAAGAAGATTGAGAATGTAGATGGTGTGAAATGGGCTCTTGGTCTGGATAAACTGGTAGGACCGGGAATCCCCTCGGATATGATTCCGGATTCTGTGACAAAGATGCTGAAAAATGATAAATATCAGATGGTCCTGATCAATTCGGAATACAAGGTGGCAAGTGATGAGGTCAATGCACAAATTGCAGAGATTAACGATATTATGGATCAGTATGACGAAAATGCCATGCTGGTAGGAGAAGGACCGCTGACCAGCGATCTGATTTCCATCACAGATAGAGATTTTAAGACAGTCAGTGCCGTATCCATCGGAATTATATTTGTGATTATTATGATTCTGTTCGGTTCGGTTACCATTCCGGTGATTCTGGTAGGAGTCATTGAATTTGCCATATTTGTAAATATGGGTATTCCGTTTTATACAGGAACGACGCTGCCATTTGTGGCATCTATTGTAATTGGAACCATACAGCTTGGAGCAACGGTGGATTACGCGATTCTGATGACGACCCGGTACAAACGGGAGCGGAGTAGAGGTGCAGATAAATTCCACGCGATCACAACGGCGCATCAGGCATCAGCCCAGTCCATTATCGTAAGTGCGCTGAGTTTTTTTGCAGCAACCGTAGGTGTAGGACTTTATTCGAATATTGATATGATCAGTTCTCTCTGCATTCTGATGGCGAGAGGAGCAATTGTCAGTATGGTAGTGGTTGTGCTGGTTCTGCCATCCATGTTCATGGTATTTGACAAAGTAATTGTGAAGACAAGTAAGGATTTTCTGCCAAAAGGGGCAGCAGTAAAATAACGGGAGGTTCGTGTGATGAAGAAGAATATAAGAAAAAAAGTAGTAGCAGGCTCCATGGCATTCATTCTGACGATGGGAATGACAGGAACTTATGGTTATCAGAGATATCTGAATCAGGTGTATGCGGCTGAGACAACCGAGCTTCAGCAGATGGCTCAGGATGCACTGGGAGATTCTACCGGACTTAACGGTAATGAAACGGGAAAGGAAGAATCTGTGTATGTAAAGGCGGATACGACGGGAAATGTAACTTTGACTACTGTTACAGAGTGGCTTAGGAATCCGGGAAGCGGAGAGCTTTCCGATGTATCAGAGCTATCCGATATCAAAAATATCAAAGGCGATGAGACATTTACAGAGGGAAGCAATGGCAGCCTCAGCTGGAAATCAGAAGGACAGGACATTTATTATCAGGGAACGACGAAGAAAGAACTGCCGGTGGAGGTGAAGCTGTCCTACAAACTGGATGGAAAAGAGATCACTCCGGAAGATTTAAAGGGAAAAAGCGGTAAAGTGGAAATTCATATCGAATATCTGAATCATTCCAAAGAGATCGTTTCTGTAAATGGAAATGAGGAGGAGATGTTCACACCATTTACCATGATCACGGCAATGATGCTTCCAACGGATGAGTATACGAATGTGACGATAGACAGTGGAAAAATCGTTTCCGATGCGGATAAAAATATTGTGGTGGGACTTGGTTTTCCGGGACTTACGG
The DNA here is from genome assembly GCF_050314255.1 of Sporofaciens sp. SGI.106. Classification (NCBI taxonomy): domain Bacteria; kingdom Bacillati; phylum Bacillota; class Clostridia; order Lachnospirales; family Lachnospiraceae; genus Sporofaciens; species Sporofaciens sp. SGI.106. The sequence goes on along the minus strand of NZ_JBNPMZ010000003.1, from coordinate 103,677 downwards.
AAAACCTGAATCTGGAAGACCTGGATATTGATATTCCGGAGAGTGTTACGATTACTGCGGATGTGAAAAATGCTTCCGTAGGTCCGACAATTACAGTGGCATCTTCCGATATTATGGAGAAATTCGGACTCAGCGATGTGACAGATTTCGACAGCTTTGGAGGTTCCATCGATGAGCTTGTCAATGCTGCACAGCAGCTGAAAGATGGTTCAGAAGAGGCAGCCAAGGGAGCCGCAACCTTATCAGAAGGTGCCGATACACTGGCAGAGGGAGCCGGAACGCTGGCTGCCGGTAACCAGTCTCTGGCCTCGGGTGTCAACACTCTGAATGAGAAATCCGGAGACCTGATCAGTGGCGTAAATGATCTGGCAGATGGCATTACTGCCTACACCGGAGGTGTGAGTGAACTGGCATCTAAGAGTGCTTTTCTGGCAGATGGCGCTCAGGGGATATCCGATGGAGCAGCAAGACTTCAAGTGGGTGTTGCAAGTGCAAAATCCGGTGCAGATGCTCTGGCAGCAGGACTTGGAGCAGCGAAGAATGGTGTGGACAGTCTTCCGGAAGGATTGGACAGTGTGGCTGGTGCGGTTGGAGCAGCGAAGAATAGCCTGGGTAGTATTACAGGAAGTTCTGTGATCACAGAGGATTCAAAAACTGCAATTGTAGCTTCGGCAACACAGAATGTAATCAGTTCCCTTCCGGCAGATCTGACAGAAGAACAGAGAGCCGCCATTGAATCCAGTGTTCGGGAAGCAATCAGCGGTGCAGTGGACAGCACACTGAATAACCAGACAGTAACAGTCAGCGGTACCGAGGCGGCAAATGCATATTTAAGCGGTGCTCTGGATGGAATCGGTCAGATTAATGGTAAAATCACAGATCCTCAGCAGGGTCTGCAGTCAGCAATGAATCAGCTGTATGCGGGAGCACTCAGTCTCCAGACCGGTCTTGGAGATGGACCGACCGGTAATGACGGATTAAGCAATGGAAGTGCTGCTCTTGCGGAAGGTGCCGGAACTCTGGCAGCCGGTACGAAAGCTCTGGCACAGGGCGCCGAAGGGCTGAATCAGAACAGCAGTCTTCTGAACATCGGCGGATCAAAGCTGAAAGAAGGCGGAGCTGCTCTGGCCTCCGGTGTGAGCCAGCTGGCAGAGGGAGCCGATACGGCAGCCAAAGGAGCCGGAACCCTGGCGGGCGGTGCGTCTGAACTGGCCAAAGGAGCATCGGCTTTGGCTGAAGGTAACCGTACTCTCGCAGATGGAATGGCAGAATTCAAAGCCGAAGGTGTGGATAAACTGGCAGAAATATTTGACGGAGATATCAGTAAAGTGACTGCAAGGATTCAGGCGATGAGTGATCTGGGATCATCCTACCGTTCATTCGCAGGAATCAAAGATGGTATGCAGGGAAGCACCAAATTCATCATAGAGACGGTAGGAGTGGAAGATTAATAGGGACGGTTCTCTGTCCTGGCTTGTCAGCAGACAGGAGAGAGAACCGTCCCCTTTTTGTCTCTTTCGTTATTTTGGTGGCAAATATCCATTTGTCGTGTTATAATTAGCACGAAGTGCTGGTTGAGTAAAGGATGTGAATATCATGGAGGCGTATACCGGTTTTGCGGAAGTTTACGACATTTTCATGGATAATGTGCCTTACGAAGAGTGGGCTGACTATATAGAGGATATACTGAAGGAGTACGGTATCGAAGATGGGCTGGTGCTGGATCTTGGCTGTGGCACCGGAAGCATGACTCAGGAGCTGGCAGGTCGTGGATATGACATGATCGGCGTGGATTATTCCGGCGAAATGCTGGAGATTGCCATGGATAAAAGAGAAAAGAGCGGAGCTGACATCCTGTATCTTCTTCAGGATATGCGTGAATTCGAGCTTTATGGTACGGTACGGGCGGTAGTCAGTGCCTGTGATTCCGTCAATTATATTACGGAAGAGGAGGAGCTTGTGCAGGTATTTCGCCTGGTGAATAATTATCTGGATCCGAAGGGCATTTTTCTCTTTGATTTCAATACGGAATACAAGTACCGGGAAGTTCTGGGAGAGAGTACGATTGCGGAGGATCGGGAAGAGTGTAGCTTTATCTGGGATAATTATTATGATGAAGAGGATCAGATCAATGAATATGAACTGACTCTGTTTATCCGGGAGAAGGAAGGTCTGTACCGCAAATATCAGGAGCAGCATTTCCAAAAGGCCTATACACTGGATACCATGAAGCGTCTGATAGAAGAATCCGGGCTTGTGTTTGAGACGGCCTATGATGCCTATACAAGAAACGCGCCGGGTGAGGATAGCGAACGTATCTGTGTGATTGCCCGGGAGCATGGAAAATAAATGAAAACGAGGGATAATAGATTTATGACAGATTATATAGTGAGAGCAACGGCTGCAAATAATCAGATTCGTGCATTTGCAGCTACAACGAGAGAAATGGTGGAGACTGCCAGAGAGCACCATGGGACAAGTCCTGTGGCTACGGCGGCACTGGGCCGGCTACTGACGGCAGGTGCCATGATGGGAAGCATGATGAAGAATGATACGGATATGCTGACCCTTCAGGTGCGTGGTGACGGTCCGCTCGGGGGGATTACGGTCACGGCAGACAGTCAGGGAAATGCCAAAGGCTATGTGCTGAATCCGGAGGCAATGATGCCGCCGAAGAATGGAAAGCTGGATGTAGGCGGTGCTGTGGGTATTGGGCTTCTGAACGTTATAAAAGATATGGGACTGAAAGAGCCTTATGTAGGACAGACCATACTGGTGACCAGTGAGATTGCGGAAGACCTGACTTATTATTTCGCTAATTCTGAGCAGGTGCCTTCTTCCGTAGGGCTGGGAGTTCTGATGGAAAAGGACAATAAGGTAAAGTGTGCAGGCGGATTTATCATTCAGCTTATGCCATTTGCTGAGGATAAGACCATTGACCAGCTGGAGGAGAATTTAAAAAGGGTAACTTCCGTAACAGAGCTTCTTGACAAAGGCTATACACCGGAACAGCTTCTGGAGGAGCTTCTGGGCAATCTGGGGCTTGAGATTACGGATACCATGCCGACCCGGTTTTACTGTAACTGTTCCAAAGAGCGTGTGGAGCAGGCTGTTGTCAGTATCGGAAGAAAAGAAATCCAGGAAATGATTGATGAAGGTAAGGATATAGAAGTGAAATGCCATTTCTGTAATACCGCATACACCTATACCATCGAGGAGTTAAAAGATATCATTAAACGCAGCAAATAAACAAAAATAATGCAGGAGGATAACTATGAAACAGGGATTTATAAAAGTGGCTGCTGTGACGCCGGATATCCGTGTGGCAGATGTTCAGTATAACACAGAGCAGATTTGCCGGATGATTGATGAGACCGTAGCAGAGGGAGCTAAGATAGTGGTATTTCCGGAGCTTTGTATTACCGGTTATACCTGCAGCGATTTATTTACACAGGAGGTTCTCCTGGATCACGCCAGAGAGGCACTCCGGGAAATTACAGCGTATACGGCAGAAAAGGACGCGTTGATTTTCGTAGGTGTACCGTTATCCGTGGAAGGAGAACTCTATAATGTGGCAGCTGCGCTGAACCATGGAGAAATCCTGGGACTTACCACCAAGACATTTCTGCCAAACTACGGCGAATTCTACGAGATGCGTCAGTTCAGTGCCGGCCCGGATGTGGCAAGAGAGATAGAATTTGACGGGAAGAAGGTACCTTTCGGTCCTCAGATCCTGTTTACGGCAAAAGGGATGGAGCAGCTGATCGTGTCCGCAGAAATCTGTGAGGATGTCTGGTCTCCGATTCCGCCAAGCATCAAGGCTGCCCGCGAGGGAGCAACAATTATTGTAAACTGTTCCGCCAGTGATGAGACGATCGGAAAGGCGGATTATCGCAAGAGCCTGATTGCGGGACAGTCTGCAAGACTGATTGCGGGATACGTGTATGCCAATGCCGGTGATGGAGAGTCTACCACTGACCTGGTATTTGGAGGGCACAATATTATTGCGGAGAATGGAGCAATACTCGGTGCGACAAAGAGATATCAGAACGGAGTAGTTTATTCCGAAATTGACGTGAAACGTCTCGTAAGCGAGAGAAGGAGAAATACCACTTTCCAGACTGCGAAGGAGCGCACGCTGATTCGGGTTCCATTTTCTGTAAAGATTGAGGAAACAGTCCTGACCAGATATTTTGCATCCAGACCATTTGTTCCGAGTCAGGAGGCAGAAAGGGCAAAAAGATGTGAAGAAATCCTGACCATTCAGGCAATGGGTCTGAAGAAGAGACTTGCTCATACTCATGCAAAGAGCGCAGTTGTAGGTATCTCCGGAGGACTGGATTCAACTCTGGCACTTCTGGTGATGGTAAAGGCTTTCGATGCACTTGAGATCAGCAGAGATCACATTATAGCAGTGACCATGCCCTGTTTTGGAACAACGGGAAGAACTTACAATAACGCCTGCAAGATGACGAGAAAACTGGGTGCCACTCTTCGGGAGGTACCGATCGCAGATTCTGTGACACAGCATTTTAAAGATATCGGACATGATATGGAAGATCACAGTGTAACATTTGAAAATGCACAGGCCAGAGAGAGAACCCAGGTGCTGATGGATATTGCCAATCAGGAAAATGGTATGGTTATCGGTACAGGTGACATGTCTGAGCTGGCACTGGGATGGGCAACCTATAATGGAGACCATATGTCCATGTACGGTGTAAATGGTTCTATTCCGAAGACACTGGTGCGCCATCTGGTACGTTATTATGCAGATACTACAGAGGATCAGGAACTTCGGGAGGTTCTGTACGATGTGCTGGATACTCCGGTAAGTCCGGAGCTGCTTCCACCGAAGGATGGAGAGATCGCACAGAAGACAGAGGATCTGGTAGGACCATATGAGCTGCACGATTTCTATCTGTATTACATGCTTCGTTTCGGATACGAACCGACAAAAATATTCCGGCTCGCAAAGAGAGCATTTGCAGGAGAATATGACGATGCTACTATTCTGAAATGGCTTCGTACCTTCTGCTGGAGATTCTTCAGTCAGCAGTTCAAGCGATCCTGTCTGCCGGATGGTCCGAAGGTAGGTAGTGTTGCTCTGTCACCGAGAGGTGACTGGAGAATGCCAAGTGACGCGTGTGTGGCAAGCTGGATCCGGGATCTGGAGAAGATTCAGCCTGAGGCAGATGCATAGTCGGTAATGCCAGAAAGGGGAAACCGGGATGGAACAGAGAAAAGAAATAGCAGTAGAGAAGTTTAAAAAAGGATATAACTGCTGTCAGGCAGTGGCATGTACTTACTGTGAATCCTTTGGTGTAAAAGAAGAGGATGTTTTCCGTATGACGGAGGGATTTGGTTCCGGAATGGGAGGGCTTAAAGATACCTGCGGTGCGGTGACAGGCATGTTTCTGACATTAAGTCTTGCCAACAGTGCGGGAGATATGACTCAGCCGAAGCTTACAAAGATGGATACTTATGCTAAATTCCAGGCAGCAGCGGCAAAATTCAAAGAAAAGCATCCATCAATTTATTGCAGGGATCTTCTAACAGATAAAGGTCAGCAGCCGGTACATTGCTGTATCCGGTGTGTGGAAGATGCGGCAGAGATCGTGGATGAATTTCTGAAGGATATGTAATTATCCCACGTAAAAGGGGCATTGCAAAATAGATGAGTAGTCATCTTTTTGTAACGCCCCTTTATATACTGCTTTTATGAAAGCTTCAGCCCTTTGAATAAGTCACCGAGGCTCGTGCCGATGTTTTCGGATTTTGGTATCTCTACCTTTTCTTCCGGTTCCTCGACTACTTCCTCCAGTGCTTTCATGCTGAGGCTGATCTTGCCGTCTTTGACGCCGATAACCTTTACGGTAACCTCATCACCGGTATTTAATACATCTTTCGGTGATTTTACACGCTTCTGGCTGATCTGGGATACGTGTACCAAACCGGATAATCCGTTCTCCAGACGTACGAACGCGCCGTAATTCTGAAGGCTCTCTACTGTTCCGTTAAGAACACTTCCTACTTTGACGCTGGCAAGCTTTGCTTCCATTTCCTGTTTTTCCTTTTCCTTCAGAATCTCCCGTGCGGATAATACCAGACGGTTCTCAGCCTGGTCTACATCAATAACCCGAACCTCGATATCTTTAAGAAGATAGGATTCCAGATCCTCGATATAGGAGAGAGACAGTTTGGAAGCAGGGATAAAGCCGCGCAGACCTTCTACCATTGCAATGGCACCGCCATTTACGATACCCTCTACCTTGACCGGAAGATTGGTGCCTTTTTCCATATAATCCTGTACAACATTCCATGGATTGGCGTCATCAAAGTGTGCTTCATAATCGGCCATGGATTCTTCTGTCTGGTTTTCCTGTAACAATTCTTCGCTCATAGTGAATAGTCCTTTCTCATTCCGTAATTTTTTCATAAGGATAGTATAGCACATAAGGAGGTGTATTTGAAAGAAAAAAAGAGGAAAGTCTTATTTTCAGGTTGAGGGGGGCTTAAAAAAATGTTAATCTTACTTTGAGAGGTTTTGGTGCCTTAATTGTGAAAGGAAGAAAAGTATGGAAAAAAAATCAGGGAAAATATACGTAGTGGGACACAAGAATCCGGATACAGATTCCATTTGTTCCGCCATTGCATATGCACATTTGAAGAGAGAAATGACCGGAGGAGACTATATCGCAAAGCGGGCCGGTCAGATTAATGAGGAGACACAGTATGTGCTCCGCAGATTTAAGGTGGATGCGCCAAGATATCTTGCAGATGTAAAGCTGCAGGTAAAGGATATGGATATTCATAAGATCAAAGGTGTTGCACCGAATGTGTCCATCAAAGATACCTGGGAATTAATGAAAAAAGAAGGGGTAAAGACGATTCCGGTACTGAAGGATGGAGAGCTGATGGGTGTTATTTCTACAGGAGATATTGCTACATCTTATATGGATGTGTATGGAAGTACGATTCTTGCAGAGGCAAGAACCCAGTATAAGAATATTATTGAAACTCTGGATGGAACTCTGGTGACGGGAAACGAGCATGGATATTTTGTAAAAGGAAAGGTAACCATCGGTGCGTCCAGCCCGGATATGATGCAGGAATTTATACAGAAGGATGACCTGGTAATTCTGGGAAACCGTTATGAATCTCAGGCCTGCGCGGTTAATATCGATGCCAGCTGTATGGTCATCTGCCAGAATGCAGAGGTTTCGGAGGAATTGATCCGTAAGGCAGAGGAGCAGAGTATTGTTATTATACGAACTCCTTATGATACATTTACGGCAGCCCGGCTTATTAATCAGAGTATTCCGGTGAAATATTTTATGAGTAAGGGACCGCTGGTGACTTTCCGGATGAATGATTATGTAGATGACATTAAGGAAGTTATGACTCAGAAGAAATACCGTGATTTCCCGATCCTGGATCGTCATGGCAATTTCAAGGGATTTATTTCCAGACGCCGTTTCATGAGTGTGAGCAAGAAGCGGGTGATTCTGGTGGATCATAATGAGAAATCTCAGGCGGTGGACGGTATTGAAGAAGCAGAGATCATGGAGATCATCGATCACCACAGACTGGGAAATATTGAAACAATGGGACCGGTATTTTTCCGGAATCAGCCGGTGGGATGTACGGCTACGATTGTCTATCAGATGTATCAGGAATCAGGTGTGGAGATTACACCGACGATAGCCGGACTGCTTTGCTCCGCTATTGTGTCAGATACACTGTTATTCCGCTCCCCAACCTGTACGGTGGTAGATGAACTGGCTGCACAGACGCTTGCGAAGATTGCAGATGTCAATCTGGATGAGCTGGCTGCAGAGATGTTCAATGCGGGAAGCAATCTTAAGGGAAAGACACCGGAGGAAATCTGTTTCCAGGATTTCAAGCAGTTTACGGTGGGAGAAAAGGTCTTTGGTGTGGGCCAGATCAATTCCATGAGTAAGGATGAATTGAAAGAAATCAAGGAAATGCTGACACCGCATCTTCCAAAAGCATTGAAAGAGCATAATCTGAATATGATTTATTTTATGCTGACGGACATTCTGGATGAATCGACAGAGCTTCTCTGCTGTGGTCAGGGAGCAAAAGCACCGATCATTGACGCCTTCAATCTGCCGGAAGATGGATCTCACATGATATTAAAGGGTGTGGTATCCCGTAAGAAGCAGCTGATACCAACGCTGGTGGGAGCGCTGCAACAGTAAGAGAGGAAAATAAAGTTATGGCAAAGCAAACATGGAAACCAGGCAATATGCTTTATCCGCTTCCGGCGGTTATGGTAAGTGCTGCAGACCGGGAAGGAAATCAGAATATTATCACAGTAGCATGGACGGGGACGGTGTGTACCAACCCGCCCATGCTCTATATATCTGTGAGACCGGAGAGGTATTCCTACCGTATGATACGCGAAACAAAAGAATTTGTGGTGAATCTTACGACGGAGAAGCTGGCGCGGGCAACGGACTGGTGCGGAGTGAAATCCGGAAGAGATGGTGATAAGTGGAAGGAAATGAAGCTGACACCGGAGAAGGCCAAGAAGCTTCAGTATGCTCCGCTTATAAAAGAAAGCCCGGTAAATATTGAGTGCCGTGTGGTGGAAATAAAAGAGCTTGGAAGTCATCATATGTTTCTGGCGGAGGTTGTGGCAGTTCATGTAGATGAGGCATATATGAAGGAAAACGGAAAGTTCGAACTGAACGATACGGGCCTTCTGGCTTATTCCCACGGGACATATCTTGGCCTTGGCAGGAAGATAGGGACATTTGGGTACAGTGTTGTGAAAAAGAAGAAAACCGGAAGACCTGAGAAACGGAAAAATTCCGGAAAAGTAAAAACGAAAGGAAGATAAGATATGGGACTTATTAAAGCAGGAATGGGAGCTCTTGGCGGTTCAATGGCAGATCAGTGGAAGGAGTTTTTCTACTGCGAGGCAATGGACAAAGAAGTGATGGTGAAAAAGGGACAAAAGCGTATTACCGGTCGTTCTTCCAATACGAAAGGGAATGACAATATTATTTCCAGCGGATCGGGAATTGCGGTGGCAGATGGCCAGTGTATGATGATTGTAGAGCAGGGAAAGATTGTAGAGGTATGTGCAGAACCGGGAGAATATACCTACAATACATCTACAGAGCCCAGTATTTTTGCGGGAAATCTCGGAGACAGCATTAAAGCAACCTTCCGGACCATTGGAAAACGTTTCACGTATGGTGGAGATACGGGAAAAGATCAGCGCGTTTATTATTTTAACACGAAAGAATTGATGGATAATAAATTCGGCACACCGAATCCGATCCCGTTCCGGGTGGTTGACCGCAATATTGGATTGGATATTGATGTATCTGTCAGATGTTCCGGTGTTTATTCTTATAAAATCACTAATCCGCTTCTGTTTTATACAAATGTGTGTGGAAATGTGGAACAGGAATATGATCGCGAAGAGATTGAAAGCCAGTTAAAAACAGAATTTATCAGTGCTCTTCAACCGGCATTTGCAAAAATTTCCGAACTGCAGATTCGGCCGAATGCACTTCCGGGTCATGCAGAGGAGCTGTCAGAGGCAATGAATCAGGCTCTTACAAAAAAATGGGCAGAGCTTCGCGGGCTTTCTGTTATATCCATAGCTATGAATACCATTTCGCTTCCGGAAGAAGATGCTGAGATGATCAAGCAGGCACAGAAAGCTGCAATCATGCGTGATCCTACTATGGCAGCTGCAACACTTACAGGAGCACAGGCTGATGCTATGAAAGCAGCGGCAAATAATCCCAATGGTGCCATGATGGGATTCATGGGAATGGGCATGGCTCAGCAGGCAGGTGGCATAAATGCACAGAATTTGTTTGCCATGGGACAGCAGCAACAGGGAGGCTGGACCTGTACATGTGGAACGGTAAATAAAGGCAAATTCTGTACAGAGTGTGGGGCGAAGAAACCTGCAGCAGCTCCGTTATATCGCTGTGATAAATGTGGCTGGGAGCCTGCAGATCCGAAGAATCCTCCGAAATTCTGTCCGGAATGTGGTGATCCCTTTAATGAAAATGACATCCGTTAGGAGAGGAGAAATCTATGTCAGATATAATAGAATATAAATGTCCTGCCTGTGGCGGAGCCATGGAATTTGACAGTAAGAGCCAGCAGATGAAATGCCCGTATTGTGATACACAGATGAGTATTGAAGAGTATCAGCAGATGCAGCAACAGCAGGCAGACTGGCAGGCAAAAGGTGACGGAAACTGGCAGGAGGGTGAGACGGATGGAATGCACATCTATGTCTGCGAATCCTGCGGTGGGGAAATTATTGCAGATGACAGTACCGGTGCAACTACCTGTCCTTTCTGTGGTAACCGTGTAGTAATGAAAGGTCAGTTTGCCGGAGACTTAAAGCCAGACTATATTATTCCATTTAAACTGGATAAGAAGGATGCGAAAGAAGCCTATCACAGGCATTTATCTGGAAAGAAGTTTCTGCCTGCTATTTTCAAAGAGGAAAACCATATTGATGAAATCAAAGGAGTCTATGTTCCGTTCTGGCTGTTTGACGCGGATGTGGAAGCAGATATTACATATAATGCCCAGAAGACGCGGGTATGGAGAACCGGTGATGTGGAATATACGGAACATTCCTTTTATCAGGCACAAAGAGCCGGTGGAATCAGCTTTCAGCACATTCCGGCGGATGGGTCAGTAAAAATGGACGATACGCTGATGGAATCCATAGAGCCTTATGATTTCTCGGAGGCTGTTCCGTTTCAGACGGCATATCTGGCCGGATATGTGGCCGACCGCTATGATGTGGATAAAGATGAACGGATGAAGCGTGCCGAAGAAAGAATGAAACGCAGTGCAGAGGATTCATTTGCAAATACAGTAACAGGATATCATTCCGTGATGACGGCACAGAGTCATGTAAATATCTGTAATGCAAAATATAGTTATGCGCTATATCCTGTATGGATTCTGAATACTACATGGAATGGTGAAAAATATACTTTTGCCATGAATGGACAGACCGGAAAGATGGTAGGTGATCTTCCTGCAGACAAAGGAGCTTTCTGGCGATTTGTTGCAACATGGGGAGTAATTACAGGGGCAATCCTGTATGCTCTCACGTGGGTAATCATGCTGATATAGAATGGAAGGGCGGACAGGAAAATGAAGAAACGGTTATTTACGATATTATTTACAGTTATTTTGATTTTCTCCACAGTACTTCCGGTATCAGCAGCAGTGGAAGAAATGCCACCCGAGCGGCTTTTGCCGCGTCTTGTAGATGAAGCGGATCTCCTGACAGATGAGGAAGAGGCAGATATTTTGGAGCAGCTCGATGAGATCAGTGAACGGCAGGAATGTGATGTTGCAGTAGTGACGGTCGACGGGTTGGATGGTAAGAGTGCCATGGAATATGCCGATGATTTCTATGATTATAATGGTTATGGGTTCGGCGAGGAAAAAGACGGTATCCTGCTTCTGGTCAGTATGGAGGAAAGAGATTGGTATATTTCTACCTGTGGTTTCGGAATTACAGCACTGACTGATGCAGGTATAGAGTATGTGGCAGATGAATTCTTACCAATGCTCAGTGACGGAGATTACAGTGACGCATTTGAAAAATATGCAGAGCTTTGCGACAATTTTATTACACAGGCAAGGACCGGGGAGCCATATGATGTGGGAAATCTTCCCAAAGGAACGGTTCCGGCTTTCTGGATATTCGTGGATCTGTTGATTGGATTTGTGATTGCGCTTATTATTGGTATGATAAAAAAATCAGCTTTGAAATCAGTGGTTAAAAATACACAGGCGCAGGACTATATGGTTTCGGGAAGTATGGTTCTTACAAAAAACTGGGATCATCTGGTGAATAAGACCGTCACAACCAGGAAGATTGAGAGAAATGAAAACAGTGGAGGAAGCAGCACTCACACCAGTTCATCAGGAAGAACACACGGAGGCGGAGGCGGAAAATTCTGACGGGGAATATGTTAAATTATGCTGGAAGTAAAGAAACGAAAATTCTGAATACAGTCTGTATTATGCTGGTGTTGTTTTCCGGCGTGGCACGTCTTTTGCTGTACGGAACAGAGATTACTCATAATATTATTATTTATGCATTTTATTCGACAGCAGCGTTTATCTGGATCTCGCAGATCAGAAGGCGTGTTCTTCAGCCGGAAGTGCGAAGGAATCTAATTGCGGCTGCATATCTGATGGTTTTTTGGATGGGGCTTCGGACTGTAAAGTATATGTTCCTTTTGAGGGGACATTTTACAGAGCGATATGCCTGGTATCTGTACTACATTCCTCAGACATTTTGTGTGCTTCTGATGTTTTTTTCAGTACTTTATATTGGGCGTCCGTATGACCGTCCCATCAGTCGGTTGTGGAAACTGCTTTACATACCTGCGATTATTATTACAGCCGGAATTCTGACCAACGATATGCACCAGCTGGCATTTCGGTTCCCGGAGGGTATGATAAACTCGAGTGATACACCATATATACATGGTCCATTTTATTTTGCAGCTCTGCTGTGGATTTTTGTGCTTTTCACTGCCATATTGGCGATTGTACTGATTCGGTGTGCCGTACCGGGAAGGCGCAGAAAGGTCTGGATATCACTGGTGCCGTTAGGTGTTGGAATCTGTTATCTTGTGATGTTTTTTGTTGATCCGGATAATATTCTGCAATTTATGTTCAGGGTACCGGAAATGGTCTGCGTGATATTTGCCGCATTTATGGAGGGACTTATCGCGACACATCTTCTTCCTTCGAATGACGGATACGGTGACTTCTGGAATGCGTCGTCAATAGGTGCAGGGATTATGGATAAAGATGGAGTGATCCGCTATCGCTCGGAACAGAATGTGTCACCATCCCCGGAACAGATCCTGGAAGCGCAGGAACATGAAGTATTGCTTAAGGATGGCAATGTCAGTCTGAGAAGCCATGCAGTACAGGGAGGTTATGGGTACTGGACCAGAGATATTTCAGAGATTAATCATCTGAATCGGGAGCTTGAAGAACTGGGAGATGTACTGGCTGAAGAAAATGCTATGCTGGATGCGGAAAATAAACTGGCGGAGAGCCGGTTTCGTATTGAGCAGCAGAACAAATTATATGACAGTATTACAGAGAGTGTCCGTCTTCAGATTGACAGACTGAGCAGTTTGCTGGATGGTCTTTCGTCTGAAGAAGAGCAGTTTGAGCAGACAATGAAATTTGCCTGTATTCTGAATGCATACATTAAACGCCATTCGAATCTTTTGCTTCTTTGTCATCAGGGGCGGGAGATTCATGGCGAAGAGCTTCATCTGGCGATTGCAGAATCACTGGAATATGTGCGACTGTACGGAATTAAGACTTATGGGTCCTATCGTGTGAAAGGAACCCTTCCGGGAGAGAGTATCCTGACAGCATATGAACTGGTTGAGGCGGTACTGGAAGCGGGGATTCCCGGTACAGATGCGGTACTTGTTAATCTGAATATATCGGAAGACGTACTTGCTTTAAGAATGGAACTGAACAATCCGAGGAAGGTGCTGTCAAATCGCAGTATTCAGGATAAGATTGAAAAATTACATGGAACGCTGGAGATAGAAAAGGATCAGCAGACAGAGTATATTTCTCTTGCTTTGCCATTGGGAGGTGAATGGTTATGACGATATGCCGTGAGCTTTCCAGTATGCAGATATTGCCGCTTGGAATATGTGGGGTGCTGGTTTTAACAGCGGCTTTGCTGATTTTTGTAAATTCCTATGTAATGCAGCTTCAATGGAAATACCGGGGGATTTCCGGTATGTTGGCGCTGTCAGCCTTGTTTTTATTGCAGGGACTTGCGGATACAGGCATAAGTTTGGAATGTGGGTTTTCGTTTTCATTTTTTGCTATTGTGGTGGGAAATCTCCCGTGGTTAGGGATTGTCTTCCTTATGACGGTGATAAGTATTGCTGAAGTGAAATTTATTATCCAGATTAAGCAGAAACGTAAAAATATGCTGACACCTGATGCTATTAAAGAGAGTCTTGATGCACTGCCGGACGGAATCTGTTTTTTTGCTGAAGATGGACAGCCACTTCTGGTTAATGAACAGATGCAAAAACTTAGTGGAGAATTGGTTGACACGGAGATTTTGAATGGTGAGTTGTTTTTTGACAGACTGAAAAGAAAAACAGTCGGAGAAGACAGTGAGATCATTCGTACAGAGCCAACTGTAATTGCCCGGACCGGAGACGAAAAGGTCTGGGATTTTCACAGGAACATACTGAAGGTAGGACATCAGAGATTACAGGAGCTGGTGGCTTACGATGTGACAAAGCAGTATGGGCTTAGGAGAGAGCTGGAGGAACGAAATGAGGCGCTTAGTTGCGTAAATGAGAGACTGCGCAGGTACAGCCGGGAGGTAGAACATATCACAAGAGAGAAGGAGATTTTGGCTGCAAAGATGCGGGTGCATGACGATGTGGGGCGGTCATTGCTTGCATTTCGTTCTTACCTTGCTCAGTCAGGAAAGATGAGGGACCGCGATAAACTGCTGATTTTATGGAGACATACTATTTCTGTGATGAAGAATGAGGCTGCGCTGCCAGCGCAGAATAATGACTGGGAGATGCTTTTGGAGGCGGCAGAATCTGTGGATGTGGCTCTTGTTCGAGACGGGGAATTTCCGGAAGATAAGAAGAACAGAGCCGTTCTGATGGCTGCAATCCATGAATGCCTGACAAATACAGTTAAGCATGCAGACGGTAACCGATTGATTATTGCAGTCAGACAAAGTGACAGGAATATTATGGCAGAGCTTTCCAACAACGGGCACTCTCCGGCTGGCGAGATCAGAGAGACCGGAGGTTTAAAAAATCTTCGTCATATGGTAGAATCGGCAGGTGGAGACATGAAGATAGAGAGTATGCCCCGTTTTGTACTGCGGGTGTTACTTCCGAAAGGGGATGAAGAGGAATGGGCAGAACAAGAGTAATGATTGTAGATGATCAATATATCTCACGACAGCTTTTTGAGATGTATGTAAAGTCATCAGAAAACTATGAGTTGGTATATGCAATAGAATCGGCGGCCTTTGCTGATACCTTTGTACTGAAGAACTCGATTGACCTTGTGCTTATGGATATTTTAATGAATGATGGATCCAATGGATTGGAAGCTGCTGCAAGAATCAAGAAGAACCGTCCGAATATAAAAATCATTGCTGTTACGTCTATGCCGGAAGCATCCTGGCTTAACAGGGCGCGGAAAATAGGCATCGAAAGCTTCTGGTTTAAGGAGGCATCCAGTGAGACCATTCTCGAAGTGATGGACCGGACAATGGCTGGAGAATCGGTTTATCCGGATCATGTGCCAATGGTAAAATTAGGTCTTAGCAACAGCGGGGAGTTTACCGAGCGGGAGCTGGAAGTGCTTCGTGTAATGACGACAGGGGTGTCCAATGCCATCATTGCACAGAAGCTTGGAATCACAGAAAATACTGTGAAGAATCACATTCGTCATATGATGGAAAAAACCGGATGTGGAAGCAGGACGGAACTTGCTATTGAGGCAAGGGTCAGCGGAATTGTAGTAAATATTGATTAGAGATTGCAGTGTCTGAGATTGCGCCTGGTGCGCAATCTTTTTTGCTCTATAGGAAACTGCGTTTCCATAAAGCAAAAACCCTCCATGGGCGGAACTCTTTGTTCCTTTATAGTACTTTCGTGTCATGTACAATTTTCAGAATCTCATATAATGGTATATAGAATAGACTGAAAATAATATGAGGAATAAAGTGTGTCTAAAGTAAGAAGTTTTATGGAAAGGGGAAAAGAAAGTGAAGAAAATTGCAATCAGTATCTCTAATCGTGTTTTTGCGGAAAGTGTTTATTTGATGCTGAAACAGACCGGCGATTTTCATCCGCTATATGTTCCGCCACGGCAGCAGGAGATGATCCTGATTGAATGCCAGGCTGCCGGACCAGACATATTATTAATGGATGTGACACCCTCGTCATTGGAGACCAGACTGGAGGGACGGTTAGCATTGATTGATAAAATGCGCAGAGAGCTGTCTGCGTGTAAGATGGTGCTGCTCTGTGATGAGATAGCATATCCGGAGCTGGCACGTGATGTAATGCGGGCGAAGCAGGCAGGAAAGATTGACGCATTTTTCTATGCTTCTGTGACAGCCGAGTATCTTGCGGCGGCGCTGGATTCATTATAAGTAAGGATGCAGATTCACGGAATAAGAGTACGGGAAATACGGATAAAACGAACAAAGTGAAATCGAAAGGAGGATAAGTTATGGGACTTATCAAAGCAGGAATGGGAGCATTTGGCGGTGCAATGGCAGATCAGTGGAAAGAATTTTTCTACTGCGAAGCGCTGGACAAAGATGTAATGGTGAAAAAAGGGCAGAAACGGATCACAGGACGTTCGTCCAATACGAAAGGGAATGACAATATTATCTCCAACGGTTCCGGCATTGCTGTGGCAGACGGACAGTGCATGATGATCGTAGAACAGGGAAAGATTGTTGAAGTGTGTGCTGAACCCGGTGAATATACATATAACACATCTACAGAACCAAGTATCTTTGCAGGAGACCTGGGAGACAGTATTAAAGCAACTTTTAGGACCATAGGTAAGCGTTTTACGTATGGAGGAGATACCGGGAAAGATCAGCGGGTGTATTACTTTAATACAAAGGAACTGATCGATAATAAATTCGGCACACCGAATCCGATTCCGTTCCGGGTAGTAGACCGCAATATCGGTCTGGATATTGATGTATCTGTAAGGTGTTCCGGCGTTTATTCCTACAAAATTACCAACCCGCTTCTGTTCTATACGAACGTGTGCGGAAATGTGGAGCAGGAATATAATCGGGAAGAGATTGAGAGTCAGTTAAAGACGGAATTTATCAGTGCTCTCCAGCCGGCATTTGCAAAAATTTCTGAGCTTCAGATCCGCCCGAGTGCACTTCCGGGACATGCGGAAGAGCTTTCAGAGGCAATGAACGAGGCACTGACAAAAAAATGGGTAGAACTTAGAGGACTTTCTGTTGTGTCTATTGCGATGAATCCGATCACACTTCCGGAAGAGGATGCAGAGATGATCAAGCAGGCACAGAGGGCAGCCATCATGCGAGATCCTACTATGGCAGCAGCAACACTGGTTGGAGCACAGTCTGAGGCAATGAAATCAGCGGCAAATAATCCAAACGGAGCTATGATGGGATTTATGGGAATGGGAATGGCTCAGCAGGCAGGCGGCATAAATGCACAGAATCTGTTTGCCATGGGTCAGCAGCAACAGATGCAGCAGGCACAGCAGATGAAGCAACAGGCTGCACCTGCAGCAGCGGTTCCGGCAGGGTGGAAGTGTTCCTGTGGGGCAACAGCAACCGGCAAATTCTGTCCGGAGTGTGGGGCTAAAAAGCCGGAACCAGTGAAGGCAGATGCATGGAAATGCTCCTGCGGTGCAACGGTTACCGGTAAATTCTGTCCGGAGTGTGGTTCTCCGAAACCGACTGAGGAAGGCTGGACCTGTTCCTGTGGAGCAGTCAATAAAGGAAAGTTCTGCACGGAATGCGGAGCAAAGAAACCGGCAGGAGCGCCATTATACCGCTGTGACAAGTGCGGATGGGAGCCTGCAGATCCGAAGAATCCACCGAGATTCTGTCCGGAGTGCGGAGATCCTTTTAATGAGAACGACATAGTATAAGCAAAAGGAGGAAAAGAATATGGGATTATTTGATAAGAAATACTGTGATATTTGTGGAGAAAAGATAGGAATGCTTGGTAACCGGAAGCTGGATGACGGTAACCTCTGTAAAGAATGTGCAAAGAAGCTTTCCCCGTGGTTTGAAGAGCGCCGCCACAGCACCGTCGCATCTATTAAAGAGCAGTTGGCTTACCGTGAAGCCAACAAAGCAAAGGTAAAAAATTTCCAGATTACCAGGGATCTGGCAGGAGAACGCTATCATGTTTTTGTTGACGATACAAAGGGACAGTTCGCAATTGCTACCAGAATGAGTGTTGATACCAATCCGGATATTGTTTCACTTTCCCAGATAACCAGCTGCAGACTGGAGATTAAGCAGGATTGTGATGAAGAGCAGTATGAGGACAATGACGGTAATATGAGAAGCTACAATCCGCCGAGATACAAATATTCCTATGATTACTGGATCAAGATCGGAGTAAACTCTCCGTGGTTTGACGACATGGACTTCCAGCTCAATACATTTTCTATTGAGGATAGTGACCGTAACAAGATGATGATGATGGAAAATACAGGAAATCAGATCGTGGCAGCTCTTACCGGCTGTGCTCAGCCCATGGGCGGAATGAATCAGGGAATGCAGGGCAGTATGATGAATAACGGAATGTATGGCCAGCAGATGAATGGGATGAATCAGGGAATGCAGGGCGGCATGATGAATGGCGGAATGTACGGTCAGCAGATGAATGGAATGAATCAGGGAATGCAGGGCGGCATGATGAATAACGGAATGTACGGTCAGCAGATGAATGGGATGAACCAGGGAATGCAGCAGGGCATGCAGCAACAAAGAAGAATGGTTCGATGTGACAAGTGCGGGTGGGTTCCGGAAGATCCTAATAATATTCCGAAATTCTGCCCACAGTGCGGAGATCCTTTTGATATAAATGATATCTGCTAGCATGCAGGAAAGGAGAAAGCTATGTCTGACATAATGGAATATAAATGTCCGGCCTGTGGTGGTGCCATGGAATTTGACAGTAAGAGCCAGAAGATGAAATGTCCGTACTGTGATACAGAGATGAGCATTGAAGAATTCCAGCAGACGCAGCAGGGAAAACAGGACGGTGCAGAAAATGCACCGGGCGGAAGTGCTTCGGATGATGTGAACTGGCAGGCAGCCAGTGATGGACAGTGGAGTGAAGGCGAGACAAACGGCATGAGGGTATATGCCTGCGAATCCTGTGGCGGCGAGATCGTGGCAGATGAGAATACCGGAGCTACAAGCTGTCCGTTCTGCGGGAACCGTGTGGTTATGAAGGGACAGTTCTCAGGAGATCTGAAGCCGGACTATATCATCCCCTTCAAGCTGGATAAGAAGGCTGCAAAGGAGGCTTATCATAAGCACCTGCATGGAAAGAAGTTCCTGCCGAAGGTGTTTAAGCAGGAGAACCATATTGATGAGATCAAGGGTGTGTATGTGCCGTTCTGGTTGTTTGATGCAGATACAAAGGCAGATATTACATATAGTGCGGAGCGTGTGCAGGTATGGGAAAGCGGAGATATTGAATACACGGAGCATGAACATTATCAGGTGAAGAGATCCGGAGGCATCCGTTTTGAGCATATCCCCGCAGATGGTTCCAGAAAGATGGATGATGATCTGATGGAATCTATTGAGCCGTATGACTTTTCGGAAGCAGTACCGTTCCAGCCAGCCTATCTGGCAGGATACGTGGCTGACCGCTACGATGTGGACATGGAAGAACGACTGGTGCGGGCAAAGGAGCGGATCAAAAAAAGTGCGCAGCAGTCATTTGAAGATACAGTGACGGGATATCATTCTGTGACACCGGTAGAGAGTAATGTGAACATCTACAATGCGCGGTACCTGTATGCGCTGTATCCGGTATGGATCCTGAATACTACATGGAAGGGTGAGAAATATATCTTTGCCATGAATGGACAGACCGGTAAGATGGTAGGAGACCTTCCGGCGGATAACGGAGCATTCTGGAAATATGTTACGGCAAGAGGCGTAATCATCGGAGCACTTATCTATGCTCTGCTGTGGATAAGGCTGCTGCTGTTTTAGGAGGGACATATAGATGAAGAAACGGATCGTATCAATATTTTTAACAGTTCTCCTGGCGCTCCTTATGGTGCTTCCGGTATCAGCCGTTGACAGTATGCTCTATATAATCGATCAGCGGGGATGTGTGACCGGTTTTATACCGGAATTGAATGCGAAGGCATCTGTGATTTCAGATACTTATGGGTTCACTGTGAGCATCCTGCTGACAGAGTCAACCGGAGGACAGGGAACAGTGGCTTATTCTGAGCAGATCTATCAGGGATGCTTCGGAGAAGCGGACGGAATCATGCTGATCGAGAGTACGGAGGATCAGGAGTGGTACTTGTATAAGTCCGGAAGTGCGGTAGATCTTATTACGGTTGAAGATGAGGACGCACTGTGGGCGGAATATGATTATTACGGATATTATGATGAGGCTGTAGACGCTTATCTGGATAAGGCACAGGAGATACTGGAAGTAAAAACAGGAATCGTCATGGATAAAGCTGCATTGGAGGCTGCTCAGGCTGAGGCTCAGGCAGAGGCTGAAGAGCCGGAGGCAGGCGGCATTCCTACTGAACGACTTCAGTCGCGTCTGGTGGATAACGGAGACCTTCTGACCGATTCCGAAGAAGAAGAGCTTCTGGCAATGCTTGACGAGATCAGTGAGCGGCAGCAGTGTGATGTCGTGGTGGTGACGACGGACAGTTTACAAGGCAGAACAGCCATGGAATACGCCGATGATTTCTATGATTATAACGGTTATGGATTCGGAGAAAACAGGGACGGTATCCTGTTGCTTATCAGCATGGAGGAACGTGACTGGCATATGAGTACCTGTGGCTATGGAATTACCGCATTCACCGATGCAGGCATGGACTACATGGCTGACAAATTTACCCCGTTGCTCAGTGACGGGTTTTACAGCGAGGCATTTACAAAATATGCTACGCTCTGTGATGAATTTATTACACAGGCAAAGTCCGGAGAACCTTATGATAAGGGAAATCTCCCCAAAGGTACCATTTCTCCGGTTATGATTCCCATCTCTGTGCTGATCGGAATTGTGATTGCATTTATTCTCGGCACGAAGAAGAAGGCAAGCCTGAAATCAGTCGTAAGAAAGACGAATGCGCGTGATTATGCTGTGCCGGGAAGCATGATCTTGACTGCTAACTGGGATCGCTTGGTGAATAAGACCGTGACACAAAGAAAAATTGTAAAAGAGGACAGCGGAGGAAGCAGTACTCATACCAGCTCTTCCGGAACGACGCATGGAGGAAGTGGAGGAAAATTCTGACAGAAGGGAGGAAGTTGTTTATGAAAAGAAAACTGTTGACAGTATTATTGGTATTGTCGATGGTGCTTGGCCTGTGTGCCTGCGGTTCTGACAAGAAAGAAGCACCGAAGGAAGATACGGCAAAGGAAGAAAAGGAATCAGAAGAGGAGGCTGAGCCGGAGAAACCGGCACATGAGGCGGGCGACATCGTAGGTCAGTGGAAGTGTACGTCTATGACAACGGATGATCTGGGAACGCTGACCAGTGAGGACTGTAAGGAACTGCTGGGATACGACATGCTTGCTACGATCTCTTTCACAGGATGGGAGACAGGGAACTGTGCTTTTTCTGTGATAGAGGAGGACGAAGAAGGGGAAGAAAGAACAGCGGAACTGGCGATGTTGTGGACAGAAGAGAATGACAGCTATACGCTTACCCTTGAGAATCCGGAGGTGACAGAATCCTACAGCGGCGCGGCGGCAGCCTTTGACGGCGAGATCCTCATCCTGACTCTAAAATCAGCAGCAGGAGAGGGTGACGAGGCGTACCAGTTTGAGTATGCGGGTGAGCCCAAGGTCAGCATTTACAACTTTGCTCCGGAATTTACCGAGGAAGATGTGAGAAAAATGAGTGCCTTTTCCAGTGGCGGCTACGCCATTGTTGCAGATGACATGGCATATGGCTATGAAGCCCATGGAAAGCTTGCCTGTGCCAAGATCAGCAAAGACGGTTCAGATGTAGTCCTGGATGATGTGCAGGCTCTTCTTGACGGCGAGATTTGTAATCCGGCTAACTTCCAGTATGAGGAAGGATATGTATATGCTACGGTAAACGGAGAGAAAAATCTGGGTATTGTCAAAATTAATGTAAAGAACAACAAGACGGAGTTTCTGTATGATAAGGCTGTAGAGTATCAGCAGGTCTACGACGGGAAACTATATTTTACGGATGAAAACCATCATTACTGTTCTATGGATCTGGATGGTAAGAATATCACACCGATCATTGATGACAGGGAAGTGTACTACCCGTATCAGGTGGGAGACGGATGGATCGTATTTCAGGATGATGCGGATGGAGAGACGCTTCACGTTTACCATGTGGGAGAGAAGATCGAGAAGAAGATCACAGAGGTACGTTCTTATAATCCTGTGATCTGCGGAGAATATCTGTATTTTGATACAACAGAGGATTTTGAACAGTATCATTTGGGCAGAGTGAATCTTCGCACATGGGAGACAGAGATGTCTGAATATGTCAATAATGGAGCAAAATTTATTGATGGGGATTACCTTTTCATGGAGTCAACTTATTATACGCTGGATGAGTGGAACCAGAATCTGGATAAGGATCTTAACAGCTGTGAATACAGGTATTATTATTCCGACGGAAATTACCGGTTCTATAACACATCCTTCGAGTGCTGGTTCTCACCGGGTGAGAATTTCGGTGGCTATAGCGCACAGCTCTGGTTGGATGAATAAAAGACAGTAAGAATAATCAGGAGAAAATGCTTGAAAATGAGGAAGCAAAGGCTCCTGTTTCTGTAAAATCCGCTCACGGGGTGATTGAGGTGACTCCGTTAGAAGGGTATACAGTAACGGTATCTGAAAGTCAGGAGGTACTTACCATCGCACCGGAAGGCAGCAAGAGCACGAACAGTGATTATATAGAGATTGCCGGTCCTAACGATGTTGGAAATATCTTTGCTGAAACCTTTGGCTATGTATCGGGAGAAGAATATACGATGGATGCTTTGAAAGAGGATATTAATACAGATATCGAAGAACGTCCGAATGTATTTTCCAATCCGACAGAAGTGACAGTGGGGTCCTATGATTATATGCGTATGGATGTTACAACTAACGCAGAAGCTTCCTATCACTATATTACCCTTGTAAATGGTATTCCTCATGTGGTTTGTGTGGTCGGCGGAGATGTGCTGGATATTGATTCGGAGGATGTGACAACCATGATGGAAAGCATCGTGTTTGGCGAGTACACGGAGGAAGAAGAGACTGAGGAAGAAGAGGTTGAAGAGAAAGAAGCAGAGGAAAAGGGAAAACTCTATGACGGATATTATTCCTTTGATGTGCCGGATGGATTTACACTGCAGGATGAAAAATTTCAGGAAAACTTTGATGGCTCTGATGATCAGCGAATCGGTTTCTATATGAAAAAAGGAACGGTGGACGAAGCGGTGGAATCTCAATTAGGAAGAGATACAGGGTATGAAGATGTGGGAGAAGTGACCTATGGAGATTATACCTGGAGAGCTTTGACATTCACCTGGTCTGATCTGCCAAGCGCTCAGTTCCTTATGGATGTGGACGGTGGAGATCACTATCTGTCTATTACCATGTTCTGTATCGCGATAGACAGTGATATTGCAAAACAGGTCATGGAATCTCTGGAGCTGGAAGAAGACACCTATGACGCGTTCATGGATTATAGAAATGAAGTAAATAATTAATGGTGTAAATGAAATATATGGCTCAAAGACTGGCATCACGCGGAATCTGCGTGATGCCTTTCACTATGCCTATGAACACTCCGGATACTGGAAGGTGTATGTGGATGTGCAGAAAGCAAAGAGGATATTTGGACAGCATAAAAGTTGACATATAACAAAATTTTTGATATAATTTCTTTAATTCATCTGAGGATTTGATAAGACCATTCTGGTTAATAATACTCATAAATCTTATTTTCTAATCGACTGTACAGTCGGTCAGAGTATCGAGAGCATCTCTCATATGTATCCAATTTTTTACATTTCAGATAAGAAAAGTTGTAAATTGTTGCGATTTTTCGTATAATGAAAGGAGACACAGGATGGAAAAAAGAAAAAATTTAAGGGATTTGAATCTTCTGGACAGATTTCTTTTTGCTGAGGCTATGGAAGATCCGGTAATTGTAAAATCTGTGCTTGAAATTGTTTTGGGGAAAGAAATTGCATTAAAGTATCTTCCGCATACGGAGAAGGAGCAACGCACGTCACCACTCAAACGATTTGTAAAACTGGATGTGTGGGCATGGGATACAGACGACGTCGTGTATGATACTGAGGTTCAAAAAGAGGATACGAAGAACCTTCCGAAGAGAAGCCGTCTGTATCAGGCGATGATCGATGTTAAGCTGCTGGAACCAGGTGAGATTGATTTCAACAGGTTGAATAAAGTCTTTGTTATTATGATTACGCCGTTTGATTTATTCGGCAAAGGACTTTATAAGTATACTTTTGAGATGAAATGTAAAGAAAGACCGGAAATATCACTGGAAGACGATGCGACAAGGATTTTCTTAAATACACGCGGTACGAATGCTGGAGAAGTCAGTGAGGAACTTGTTGAATTGCTGCATTACATAGAACATACCTCGGAAGAAGTAAGCAATCGTTGTCAGAGTAACCGGATTAAGGACATGCAGAGGCGAATAGAAGCAATCAAATCCAGTGAAGAGGTAGGTGTAAGATATATGCAGGCGTGGGAAGAAAAGATATTGGTTCAGCGGAAAGCAAGGGAAGAAGGAATAGAGCAGGGCAGAACAGAAGGAATAGAGCAGGGCAGAACAGAAGGAATAGAGCAGGGTAGAGTTGAGGGTACAATCATGACTCTGGTAGAAACTTATAGAGAATTTGGGATGTCTAAAGAGGATACAGTAACAAAGGTGATAAATAAATGTCAGATATCCAGTGAAGATGCGTGGAAATATGTTAAGCAATACTGGAAGTAAAGAAAATTGTACTCTTTTTTCACACTGACAGCAGGGTATAATCTGTACATCATTTGGACACCAATATCTCACAGGAGGTATGGTTATGCTGGATGAAATGATGGTAAGGTATTGTGCTCCGACGCTCGCGGGAATAAAAACAGGAAATCTGATGAACTGTACCTGTGCAGACAGAGAATCTTTTTTAGAAACAGTGAATAATATGGCTCAAAGACTGGCATCACGTGGAATCTGCGTGATGCCTTTCACTATGTCTGAGAACAGGATTTTAATCTATATTTTCCGTCCGGAGAAGCTTAAGGCTGACTTAAGCTCAGAAAAGGTAGCCGGGATTCTGAGGAGATGTGGTTATTCTGTGGATAATATGAGAAAATGCATTGAGAGGCTTCAAATGCGTCTGTGTCAATCCGGGGAATTTCCGCATGAGATTGGGCTTTTTCTGGGATATCCGCCGGAGGATGTGAGGGGATTCATTGAGAATCATGCAAAAAACTATAAATTCGCCGGATACTGGAAGGTGTATGGGGATGTGCAGGCGGCAAAGAGGACATTTGAACAGTATAAAAAGTGTTCGGACATATGCTATAAGCAATGGAAAGAGGGAAAAGAGATTGAAGAGTTAATTAAAATATGAAAATCTTTGTAACGAAGTGTGAGCAGAGGAGTCTAATAGGTGTACGAAAGAGAAAAGAGGGAGGTGAGATGCTTGCAATTCGAAGATGTATATAAGCTGTATTATCGTGATGTATATTATTTTCTCCTGTCTTTAAGTGGGAATCCCCAGACTGCAGAAGAGCTTACGCAGGAGACATTTTACAGGGCTCTGCAAAATATACACAGATTTAAGGGAAACTGCCATTTGAAGACCTGGCTCTGTCAGATTGCAAAAAATACATATCTGTCCTGGATAAAGAAGCAGAAGCATCTCTCGAATGGGGAAATTCAGGAGGAGCGTATCATGGATGCAGGAGAAGCAGGACATGCAGAAAGAAATGTGCCGGAGGCCATGTACATCCGAAAAGAAGAAACTCTGTCCATCTATAAGATTCTTCACATTTTGGACGAGCCGTATAAAGAAGTATTTACGCTGAGAACGCTGGGAGATCTTTCCTACCGGGAAATCGGTGAGATATTCGGACACGGGGAAGGATGGGCGAGAGTGACTTATCACAGAGCAAAATTAAAGATTCAGGAACTGATAAAGGAGGTGCCATAGATGAAAAATAGAGAGTGTGCTATCGTGCAGGATCTTCTTGTGCTTTATGAAGATGGGATGCTGCAGGAAGAGAGTATGCAGATGATTGAGGAGCATATCCGGGGGTGTGAGGAGTGCATGAAGATTTATGAAAACACCGGAAAAGAATTATCGATAAGCTGTGAAGTGACAGAACAAACTGAGGCAGAACAGGAGGATGCAGCTGTTGCAATAATGAAAAAGTTGAAAAAGAGAATTACCCGCAAAAATAAGATCATTTTGAGTGTTATACTTACTTTGCTCCTCGTAGCGGTTCTTGCGGCCGATTCAATCTGTCAGCATCTGTCCGGAGGGTATTGGGGAATCGTGGACATGATTTACAGAATCCCGAGTGACCGGGTAGAGGTGACACAGATCTATCAGCTGAAAAATGGTGATATTTATTGTGAGCTGAGATCGGATAAGAAGATAGGGATTCAATCTGCCAGTGACTGGATTATACCGGATTATGCGTATGAGAAGTCTACAGAAGATGTCCGGCTTGAGATCAGTTTTCGGCAAGTGACTCCGTGGGAGAGTGGAAATGTACCTGAAATGTATCGACTGGCAGCTGTATTTGCAACTCAGAGAAAGGGTACTGTGGTGGAAACTGATAAAGAGATTACGCAATATTGCCGGGAAATCATTTACCGTGGAAAGACAGAAAAGGATTGTCTGGTTATATGGGAAAGAGGTCAAAAAGTAGAAGAGGCACCGGAAGACATTGAACGGAAGGTGATTGTAGAATATATCCGTGACAGGCAGATTGATAAAGCAATTCAGGAATGTGAAAGTCTTGGATGGGACAGCAATAAGATGATTGCAGAGATTTGCGGTGAGTCACAGGGATATATTCAGTATGGTTCAGCGGATGGAGAGGAAAGTGTTAATTTTCTTCTTAATTATGATACGATTTTGATTAATAATATAGATATTCAGTATTAAATATCAAGAAGGACTAAGATTCCTCTGCTTCTTCAGAAATGAAGAGGCAGGGGAATGAATAATAATTGACATAAAATAAAATTTTTGATATAATCGTTTCAATTCATTTGAGAATTTGATAAGACCATTCAGGTTAATAATACTCAGATATCTTATTTTCTAATCGACTGTGTAGTCGGTCAGAGTATCGAGAGTATCTCTCATGTGTATCCAATTTTTTACATTTCAGATAAGAAAAGTTGTAAATTGTTGCGATTTTTCGTATAATGAAAGAAGTAAGCAGTCATTGTAAGAACAACCGGATTAAAGACATGCAGAGGCGTATAGAAGCAATCAAATCCAGTGAAGACGCGTGGAAATATGTTGAGCAATACTGGAATCAGGTGTGATCTGCGTGGTGTCATTAGTGAGGAGTGAAGCTATATGATAGTTGATATTCTGAAACAAAAAAAAGAAGAAAAGGGGATTACTACAGAAGAACTTGCGGAGCTTTCCGGGGTGCCGGTGGAAACGATTAAAAAAATATTGAGCGGAGAGATAAAATCACCACAATACGATACGAAAATGGCACTGGAGAGAGTTTTGCTGGACAATGAAACCGAAGAATTGAATAAAACCCGTGAAACAAGTATGGCTTACGAAAAGAAAAACACGTATACCATAGGAGATTATCGGGGATTGCCGGAGGATGTGAGGGCTGAACTGATAGACGGGGAACTTATTTTCATGGAAGCGCCACAGACCGGTCATCAGATTCTTGTGATGAAACTGGCGTTTTTGTTTGAATTGTTCATCAGGGAAAATCAGGGAGGTTGTTTGGTGATCCCGGCGCCCTTTGACGTACAGCTGGACTGTGATGACAGGACGATAGTTCAGCCGGATCTTGTTGTGACATGCAGAAAAGAACGGTTGCTAAAGCAGGGACTTTATGGAGCACCTGACCTGGTGATAGAGATTACTTCAACATCAACAAGAAAGATGGATTATACAAAGAAAATGATAAAATACATGGAAGCAGGTGTGAGAGAATACTGGATAGTTGATCTGCAGAAGAGGAAAGTAGTAACTTACTTCTTTGAAGAAGATCCGATTCCACTCATTTATTCCTTTCATGATAAAGTGCCGGTTCGTATCTATGATGGAAGACTTGAGATTAACTTTGCCGAGTTGTCACAGGTACTGGAATCAATACCGGTATAAAAGAAAACCAGGAGGCTACTGCCATCGGATAGCAGTAGTCGCCTGGTTTTTATGATAACTTTGAGTTTATGGCAATGGTTTTATTTTCTTTACATATATCCTGCGAAGCAGAAGTGAGGAGAATGTCAGGGAGACAATCTCTGCGATGGCAATGGACCACCATACCATGTGAAGTCCGAATACCCGGGCAAAGATGTATGCTACCGGAAGGATAACAAATAATTGTCTTGCCGCAGATACGATCAGACTGTAAACTCCATTTCCCAAAGCCTGGAATACGGAACCTGCCACGATACAGAATCCGGCAAATAAAAAGCTTAAGGAAATGATGCGCAGTGCCGGGACTCCGATCTCTACCATGTGATCTGAGGCATCGAATAGAGTGCGAAGCAGGAATTCCGGCATGGTCTGGAAGATGACCAGCCCTACCAGCATCAGGCTTACGGCAATCACTACACTCAGCCAGATCGTTTGTGTGATCCTTTTTTTGTTTCTCGCACCGTAGTTATAGGCGATGATCGGAATCATACCATTATTCAGTCCGAATACCGGCATGAAAATGAAGCTCTGCAGCTTGAAATATACACCGAATACGGCTGCCGCAGTGGAAGAGAACATCAGGAGTATTTTGTTCATACCAAAGGTCATGACGGAACCGATTGCCTGCATGATGATGGATGGAACGCCCACTGCATAAATGGCTGCGATCGTCCTGGCGTGAGGACGAAAATGCATCATGTTAATGTTGATCTCTTTATTTCTTGTCAGATTAAAATAAAAGGAAATGCTGACAGCAACCAGCTGACCGATAATGGTAGCGATAGCTGCACCGGCGACTTCCAGCCTGGGAAGACCGAATAATCCAAAGATAAGAATCGGATCCAGGATAATGTTCACAATGGCTCCGGTTCCCTGGCTGATCATATTGTAAATGGTCTTTCCGGTAGACTGCATCAGCCGCTCAAAAGTAACCTGCATAAAAATTCCGACGGATATCACGCAGATGATGGTCATATACTGCGTTCCATAGGTTAAGATTACCGGGTTATCGGTCTGCGCCCGGAAAAATGTATGAGCGCTCAATCCGCCGATTAGGGCAAATAGCAGACAGCTCATTAATCCTAGAAAAATACCGTTTTTCGCAGCATTATTCGCTCCCTCAAAGTTCTTTTCACCCAAATTGCGGGACAATAACGCATTGATACCTACTCCGGTGCCGGCAGCTACAGCAATCATCAGGTTCTGAACAGGGAAAGCCAGAGATACCGCTGTCAGGGCTTCTTCGCTTAGTTTGGCAACGAACATACTGTCTACGATATTATAAAGAGCCTGTACCAGCATGGAAATCATCATGGGAAGTGACATGGTGATTAAAAGTTTGGGGACAGGCATTACCCCCATCTTATTTTCCTGCATTGTCGTTTCGGTCATCAGAATTCCTCCATTGATTTCATTTGTCTTTCGTAGTTTTACATTTTATTTTTCGTTTTCACACAACGTTTTTCATTATAACATTCCCCAATTTATAATGCAACGTGCAACATATGAGATTTGTTATTTTCATATAATAGGATACCAGGATTGTGGGAGTGCAAAGCACGGAACAATCCGTAGGTATCATAGTTGATTGAGCGTATAGGGTATGAAAAAATGTGGCATTTGGAAAGAACCTGTAAAAATAGAACAAAATGGATACGAATATTTGCTTTGGGAATACTGGTCGTTTTGTCTGCGAAAATACAGGGAGGAATCGGGGACGGTGGATTTTTCAGGCAGGATATAGTAAAAAAGGAAAAACAGCTTACTCCGGCTCAGACCAGGGAGGCGGTTTCTTATGTGAGTGCCTCGGTGACAATGGAAAAGCCTCAGATTGCGCTGACTTTCGACGATGGACCCAGTGCTGCCTGTACCCCCAGACTTTTGGACGGACTCAAAGAACGGGGAGTGAAGGCTACTTTTTTCCTGATCGGAGAAAATGCAGAAAGGTATCCGGAAATTGTGAAGCGCATTGACGAGGAAGGACATCTGATCGGCAACCATACTTATCATCATGTGGAAATATCCAGGGTGAGTAATGAGACAGCATACAGGGAAATAGAAGAGGCAAACCAGGTGATAGAAAAGATTACCGGAACATGTCCGGAGTTTATGCGTCCTCCTTTTGGATCCTGGCAGAGAGAATTGGAGATGGAGATGGATGTGCTTCCGGTCATGTGGAGCGTGGATCCTCTGGACTGGACAACAAAGAATGCGGATGAAATTGTGAATAAAGTAGTGACGGAAACCGGGGAAAATGATATTATTTTATTGCATGACTGCTATGACAGCTCGGTGGATGCCGCTCTTCGGGTTATTGATATTCTGCAGGAAAAAGGATATGAATTTGTAACCGTGGATGAGCTGATTTTAAATTGAACTGTTACATAATTTGTAAGAAAGAAGTTTGTATGATGATAAATGAATTTTCAAGAACAGAGCTTTTATTGGAGGAAGAAGGAATTGAAAAATTAAAAAGTGCCACAGTGATGGTGCTGGGAGTGGGTGGTGTCGGCTCACACTGTATCGAGGCGCTGGCCCGCTGCGGCGTTGGAAGGCTGATACTGGTGGATAACGACACGGTATCACTTACCAATATTAACCGCCAGTCTATCGCCTATCACAGTACGGTAGGCCAGTATAAAACAAAGGTAATGGAGAAGCGGATTGCGGACATTTGTCCGGAAATTCAGGTGAAAACCTATGAGATGTTCGTGCTGCCGGATAATGTGGAACAGTTATTTGAAGAGAAAATAGATTATATTATTGATGCAATCGATACCGTCACAGCCAAACTGGTTGTGGTGGAGGAGGCGAAAAAGCGGGGGATTCCCATGATCAGCAGCATGGGAACCGGCAATAAGCTTCACGGAGAATTATTTGAAATTACGGATATCAGCAAAACCTCGGTCTGCCCTTTGTGCAAGGTTATGCGCAGGGAGCTGAAGGCAAGAGGGATTTATCATTTGAAAGTATTATATTCTAAGGAAAAACCTGTGGATATTTCCGGGAGAGATACAGGAGAAGACAAGGGAAGCCGCAGATCGGTCCCGGGAAGTATTTCTTTCGTGCCTCCGGTGGCAGGTCTTCTTATTGCAGGAGAAACAGTGCGGGATCTTCTGAAATAGTTTTGGACAGATGTGATTTTGAAAAGAAACAGGACAGGTGAGGAAATGGATTTATTTGATTATATGCGGGAACAGAATATGGAGAAGGAGTCGCCTTTGGCTTCCAGACTCCGTCCGACCACGCTGGATGAAGTGGTGGGGCAGCAGCATATTATAGGAAAGGACAAGCTTTTATATCGTGCCATAAAAGCAGATAAAATAAGCTCGATCATTTTCTACGGTCCTCCGGGAACAGGAAAGACCACTTTGGCGAAGGTGATTGCCAATACCACCAGCGCGGAATTTACACAGATCAATGCGACGGTGGCGGGCAAGAAGGATATGGAAGAAGTGGTGAAAAAGGCAAAAGAACTGCAGGGAATGTATGGAAAGAAGACGATCCTCTTTGTAGATGAGATTCACCGTTTCAATAAGGGGCAGCAGGATTATCTTCTGCCGTTTGTGGAAGACGGAACGATTATCCTGATTGGAGCAACCACGGAAAATCCATATTTTGAGGTGAATGGGGCTCTCATTTCCCGTTCCAGCATTTTTGAGCTGCATCCTCTGGATAAAGAGGATATTAAAGTGCTTTTGAAGCGCGCGGTTTATGATACAGAGAAAGGGATGGGAAGCTACCGGGCGGTAATCGATGAGGATGCGCTGGAATTTCTGGCCGACATTGCCGGTGGAGATGCCAGAAATGCATTGAACGCAGTGGAACTTGGCATTCTCACTACGGAGAGGAGTGCAGATGGAAAGATACACCTGACGCTGGATGTGGCCAGCGAATGTATCCAGAAGCGGGTAGTCCGTTACGACAAAACAGGTGACAACCATTATGATACCATTTCCGCATTTATCAAAAGCATGCGGGGATCCGATCCGGATGCTGCGGTGTACTATCTGGCAAAAATGCTGTATGCCGGGGAGGATATCAAGTTCATCGCCCGCAGGATTATGATCTGTGCCTCAGAGGATGTGGGAAATGCAGATCCCATGGCGCTTACAGTAGCTGTGTCGGCAGCTCAGGCCGTTGAGCGGGTAGGAATGCCCGAAGCCCAGATTATACTGTCGCAGGCAGTGCTCTACGTAGCAACGGCACCCAAGAGCAACTCGGCAGTAAATGCCATTTCAGCGGCCATGGAAAATGTAAAAAACTATAAGACAACGGTTCCCGCTCACCTTCAGGACGCTCATTACGGCGGATCAAAAAATCTGGGACATGGAATCGGATATAAATATGCTCATGACTATCCAAATCATTTTGTAGAGCAGCAGTATCTTCCTGAAGAAATAAAAGATACGCGGTTCTATGAGGCGAGTGACAACGGAAAAGAAAAAGAAATCAAGGCGTGGATGAAGTTTATCCGGAATCACTAATAGAGGTTTCGGATGGTAAATACAAAAAAGGAGGAAGATACAATGGGACTTGGTGTAGAAGATGGAAAACTTCAGATGGAGGAATATGATCCGAATTGGGCAGTTCTCGGTCAGGAGATGGTAGACGTTTTGAAAAGTGTGATGAAGGATGCGGTGGATGTACAGCATGTGGGCAGCACTGCTATTCCGGGGATGTACTCAAAACCGTTGATCGATATAGCGGTTGCTGTGAACAATCTGGAAGATGTGCTTCCATATGTGGATGACCTGGAAAAACTTGGTATCCATTATTCAGGAGAGGTTATTACAGGGCAGAGAGAGTTTTATAAGGATAATCCGGGAACGACAGAACGCGCATGTCATATCCATGTGGTATTAAAGGATACGAAGAAATGGAATGACTATATTAATTTAAGGGATTACTGTACAGCGAACGCTGAAGCCAGGGAGGCATATATTGCGCTTAAGCGGAAACTGATTTCCCAATATGCAGATGAGCCGTCCAAGTACGGACCGGCAAAGGCTCAGTTTATGGAGGAGCTGAAAGATGCAGCCCGGGAATGGAGAAAAGAACAGAAATAGGAGACGGGAAATGATGGAGAATTTTCTTGAAGTACTTACGAAAACCGCAGACAGAATCCCGAATACGATCGCTATTGTGGATCAGAACGGGAAAAGAAGCATAAGCTACAAAGACTTTGATATACTGGTTGGCCGTGTTGCGTCCAAGCTGAGAAGTTTAGATTTCCCTGCAGGAAGCTTTATTGTTATCCGCATGGGAAGATGTGCGGAATACGTCGCCGCTTATTATGGAGTCATCCGGGCCGGGCTGGCTCTGGTGCCTGCAGTTTTAGAATACCCGGAGGATCGGATACAGTATATTATGAATGACTGTGGCTCACCGCTGGTAATCACAGAATCCTTTTTTGAGGATATTGAAGAATTCGAACCTTATATGGAAAACGATATTCCCTGGGATCAGATTGTCTGTATGAATTATACTTCCGGTTCTACAGGACATCCCAAAGGGGTATATTACAGCATGAAGTGTGTGGATGAAAATATTAAGCGTTCTGCTATGCTGTTTGAGGGACTTGACGAAATCATTGCAGCTGCGGCAGTATCCATGTCTTTTGCGGCTTTTTCTCATGACTGCCTGGGGCCGCTCTATCTTGGAGGAACGGTTCATTTACTGAGTGAAGAGGTTCGCAAGGATGTGAATCTTATGACGGACTACTTTAATAAGCATAACATCGTATGCAGTGGCATCAATCCCGGTATGCTCCGCTTTTTCGGACACACCAGAGGGTTGAAGAGAGTGCTTACTTTCGGGCAGAGAGTTGTAGGAATACATTCGGACGAGCACGAGATTTACAATATTTATGGTATGACAGAAGCATTTACCGCTCTGACATATTTCATTATTGATAAGAAATACGACAATACACCGGTAGGAAAAGCATTTGGAGGATTTACAGTGGAAATTCTGGATGAAGAAGGACATGAGGTTCCGAATCTTACAGAAGGGGAAATCTGTGTGACCGGTTATATGGCAGAGGGATATTATCATAAGCCCGAAGAAACGGCAAAAGCCTTTGAGAAGCTTGAAAACGGAATGACCAGGCTTCGAACCAACGATATGGGATATAAGGATGAGAATGGAAATGTTGTGTATGTCAACCGCAAAGACTGGATGATTAAAATCAACGGGCAGAGAGTGGAGCCTTTTGAAGTAGAAGCTGCAATCTGCAACGTTCCTGGTGTAAAAGCAAGTATTGTAAAAGGATTCCGGGATGCATCCGGTAAGCCATATCTTTGTGCATACTATATTACGGACCGGAAAGATGTGACACGGGAAGTCATTGAGACGAACATAAGAGAGAAGCTGCCGCCTTTCATGATTCCTGCCTATTTTGTGGAAATGGATGAATTCCCGTTGACTGTCAGTGGAAAATATGACAGAAAGAGGCTGGAAGCGCCGCAACAGAAGACGTATCAGCGCGACTATGAGGCACCGGCAGATGAGAAGGAAAAAAAGATCTGTGCTGCGATGGAGAAAATACTGAATCTTCCGAAAATTGGACGCAACGATGATTTCTTCGATATCGGAGGAGATTCTTTGTCGGTCATGGAGCTGATTGCAATGCTGGATGATGACGGACTTCTTGTAAAGGATATCGTAAACAGCAGGACACCGAAGAAGATTGCATTGAAATTGAATAAAGGTAAGTATATCGATTGGAAAAATGATGCCGCTTACAGACAGAAAACCTACGAGCTGAGTGAATATCAGAAGCATTATTTTGGATACTGGGAATCCTTTCCGGGGATTGTTCTGGCCAATACACCACAGCTGATTAGCATCCCATCCGGTACAGTGGATCCGGAGAAGCTGGCAGAAGCCGTGTATCAGGTCCTCAGATATCATCCTTCCTACAGTCTGGTCCTGAGCAGACAGGAAGACGGAAGTGTTGTTCAGAGGATAGCGCCTGAAGTGGTAACGGTACCTGAGATTATATATTTTTCGGAAGAAGAATTTGAGGAAGAAAAACAGAAAATGGTACAGCCATTTCATCTGTTAGACGGTCCTTTGTATCGAAGCAGGATTTACTGTACGCCGGAAACGATTTATCTGTTTTTGGACATGCAGCATATTATTTCGGATAAAAGCTCTATGGATATCACGGTAAGAGATATTTTTTCTGTTCTGAAGGGCGAAGAGCTGGCTCCGGATTATTATTGCTCCTATTTACAATATTTATCCGATATCAGAAGTAATATAAAAAATATAGTGAAACCGGATGAAACCTTTGATCGTCATCCTGAATTTGATTATGATGAAGACTCCTGTGAGATAGAGACAATTGCAGTTACGCTGGATGTTTCAGCAGAGGAATTTAAGGCGAAGCTGTCCGGAATTGATGCTACGCCATTAGAGTTTCTTATCGCGCTGACCCTCAGAACCATGGGACGCTACAATGGAAGCAGCAGGGAAGTGGTAAACTGGCTGTACGGCGGCAGAAATACGAGGCTGAAACAGGATATGACAGGACTTTTGATCACTGCCCTGCCGGTGGCAATGGATCTGTCCGAATTTGAAAGTATGGAGTCCATCATTCAGGAAGTACGCCGCATTAATCAGGAAAATATGGAATACAGCGATCTGTCACCGGGAGATTTTGATACCCGTCCTGTTTTGGATGACACAATTACCGTAAATTATATTCCATGTGACGAGAAGGCAGAACATCAGTGGATACCGGATGGTGTCAGATCAGAGTCTCTGATCAACAATAATAAAGCAAATACGAATGTATTTTACGTCATCATGCTGGAAGGAGACAGGGATGAGAAGCCTGTGATACTGTTCAAATATCATGCGTCTCTTTATAAGAAAGAAAACGTGGAACATTTTATCAATCTGTATCTTGATGAATTCAGGAAGTATGTATAATGAAAAGAATTAAATTATTATGGAATTATTCAGGTAAATATAAATATGCTCTGGCACTTCTGCCATTTGCCATTCTGGTAGATGTGGCACTGGAAATTCTGATTCCATATCTTATGAGTGATATGCTGGATCTGGGAATCAACAGGAAGGACATGAGTATTATCATAAGTAAAGGTGTGCTCATGATCGGTGCTTCTGTCATACTTGTATTTGTGGGGATGCTGGAAAGCTATCTGATTGCGACCTGGTCATCGGGGATTACCAGAAATCTTCGAAACGCCCTGTTTGAGAAGGTTCAGGAGCTTCCCTTTTCTGATACTGACAAATATGGGCCTGCGACGATTCTTACCAGAATGTCCACAGACATGAATTTTATAAAAAAAGCTCTGGGAATGTATCATTCCATGATTCGATGTCCGATTATGATCGCATGTACCATTTTTATGACGGTCCGTGTCTATGCAAATGTGTCATGGATATTTATTGTTGCTGCCGTGTTGTTTGTAGTTATCCTCTTCTTTATTGTTCGGGTAGCCTTAAAGCATTATCGCCAGATGTTTGTGCGGTATGATGAATTGAGTAACATATTGGAGGAGGCTGTGACGGCAGAGAGAACGGTCAAGGCCTTTTCCAGAGAGCAGTATGAAAATGAAAAGTTTATAAGAAAAGCTAACGAGCTTAAGGAAGAATCATTTGCGGCAGAAAGCATTACGGTATTAAATGACCCGCTTCTTCACATGGTAATGAATATCTGCATCCTCCTGATCATGTATGTGGGGGGCCGCTCAATTATTGCCGGCAACATGCAGGCGGGAGACCTTTTCTGTGTGATCAGTTACACGAATCAGATTCTTTTGCAGATTTATATTGTTGCACTGATTATGGTTCCGGTGCTGAGTGCACAGATTTCTCTGGATAGAGTTTTCGAGATTATCAATACAGAACCCGCCTTTGAAGATATGGAAAATGCTGACATTTTACCGGAAGATGGCTCGGTCATTTTTGAAAATGTAAAATTCAGTTACTATAATGATGAGACAAAACGGGTTTTGAAGAATATTAGTATTCACATCAAATCAGGAGAATTTGTAGGGATTACCGGTTCTTCCGGCTCGGGAAAAACTTCTTTGATTAATCTCATTCCCAGATTTTATGAGTGTATGAGTGGAACGATTGAGGTTGGCGGCAGGAATATACGGGATTACAGTTTTGGAACGCTGCGGCAGACAATCGGACTGGTTCCCCAGCATTGTGTTCTTTTTTCCGGGACGATAAAAGAGAATCTTCTGTGGGGAAATGAAGACGCATCCCCTCAGGAAATTGTAAAGGCCTGCTGCGCAGCTGATGCCAATGATTTTATCATGTCGTTTCCGGACGGATATGACACGCAGATTGGACAGGGAGGATTGACCGTTTCCGGCGGGCAAAGGCAGAGACTCTGTATTGCCCGTGCATTGTTGAAAAGGCCGAAAATCCTCATCTTTGATGATAGCCTGAGTGCTGTGGACAATGCTACAGAAGGAAGAATCATCAATTCTCTGTTAAAAGAGTATAAGGATACAACGATTGTTATGATTTCGCAGCGTTTGTCTTCTATACAGAATGCCGATAAAATTGTGGTGCTCAATGACGGAGAAATAGACGCTGTCGGAAGTCATGAGGAACTGTTGGCCAAGAGCAGGATATATGGTGAGATTTATGAAAGTCAGCGGAGGTCAGTGTAATATGGGCGGTAAGAAAAGAAACAAACCGAATAATGCTAAACAGGTCTTTTTCAGGTTGTTCAAATACATGGCTTCCTACAGGGTGCGCCTGTTCATTGTTTTTATATGTGTAATTATCAGTTCCATAAGCGGTGTACGTGCAACCTATTATCTAAAACCGGCTATCAATGATTATATTGTGCCTCTGATTGGGCAGAAAAATCCGGATATGTCCGGATTCTTGCGGATACTGTCTATCATGGCGGTGCTTTATCTTTGCTCGGTAACAACGTTATTTATACAGAATGGTATTATGGCCGGAATCAGTAATAATATTATGTGTCAGGTCAGAAGCGAAATGTTTGAGGCAATGGAAAAGCTTCCTGTTTCGTATTTCAGTACGAACAATAATGGAAGGATTATGAGCTATTATTCTAATGACGTGGATGCATTAAGCAATATGTTAAGACAGAGCTTTCCAAGAATTATTGAAGGAGTGGTTACGTGCCTATCCATTTTGCTGACCATTTTCTTCGTAAATATTCCGTTGGCAATAGTAGTTGTTCTATGTGTGTCACTTCTTGCCCTGACTTTAAAGTTTCTGGTTGGTAACAAAGCAGTGTATTTTATCGGTCAGCAGCGTTCTCTTGGTGAGCTGAATGCTTACGGGGAGGAAATGATCAATGGTAAAATGGAGATAAAGGCATTTACACGGGAAGAAAAAGTAAAGAAGAAATTCGGTGATATCAATAAAGAGCTTTTTCAGACAGCCGGTAAGTCGGATTTTTTTGCTGACAGCATGTTCAGTCTCACAAAGGGACTTACGAATATCGGATATACGATCGTGGCAGCCTGCGGTTGTGCCTTGTCCCTGTATGGCGCGGCGGATGTGGGCACGGTCGGAGCCTTTCTTGTGTATTACCGGAACCTGATCTCACCGGTAACCAGAATTTCCAAGCAGGTAAATAATCTGTTTTCAGCACTGGCAGGAGCAGAGAGAGTATTTGATTTTCTGAATCAGGAACCGGAAATCGATGAAGGAAAGGTGTCACTTGTCAACTGCACAATGGATGGCGAACACGTACAGGAGTGTGAAACGTACACAGGAAAATATGCATGGAAACTGGAAGATGGAACCTGCATACCCTGTGAGGGAAAGATTTCCTTTGAACATGTTGTATTCGGTTATACGGAAAATCAGACCGTGCTTCGGGATTTTAATCTGCATGCCCAACCGGGACAGAAGATTGCTATTGTGGGCACTACAGGAGCGGGAAAAACGACAATCATTAACCTGCTGAACAGGCTTTATGAAATCCGTTCGGGAGAAATATATTTTGATGACATCAATATCCGGGATATTAAGAAGTCGGATTTGAGGCGTGCTGCAGGTATGGTTCCTCAGGAAACACATTTATTTACCGACACTGTTGCAGAAAATATCAGATATGGACGTCTGGATGCCTCAGATGAGGATGTCAGAAAGGCTGCACAGCTGGCCAATGCCGATTATTTTATTGGCAATCTCCCTGATGGATATGATACGGTTCTGACACATGCCGGTGCAGCTCTGAGCCAGGGAGAGCGACAGCTTCTTGCCATTGCCAGAGCTTCTGTCGGACAATTCCCGGTGCTGATACTGGATGAGGCGACAAGCTCTATCGATACAAGAACGGAGATGCTTATCGACTGCGGGCTGGATACATTGATGAAGGGCAGAACCGTTTTCGTGATTGCACACAGACTTTCTACAATTAAAAATGCGGATAAAATCGTAGTTCTTGATCAGGGGCGTGTGGTAGAGACCGGTACACATGAGGAGCTTATTGATAAAAGAGGTATATATTACAATCTTTATGCCGGTGTGCTGGAGCAGGCATAGTATGCGCTGTGCGAAGATGTGCAGGGATTCGGATTAGTAAAGGCCCGAATCCCTCTCAAGACTCGCGAGCAAGTCTTGAAAGGCTGAGTCCTGCAAATGGTTGATAAAGGATTGAAGAAGAAAAAGAGGTTAAGAATGAAGGAAAAAAGAACATATAAACACAACTGTGAACTTCCGGACTATGTCGTGACGATACATAATCTGATGAAAAGAAGGGGATATGAAATATACTTAGTAGGAGGATGCGTCAGAGATATGTTATTGGAACGCACGCCGGATGATTATGATTTCTGCTGCTCAGCATCACCGGAAGAAATTGTTCAGGTATTGAAGGAGAACAACATTGAATACGATGCATCCGGCAGTATCGTCGGATATGTGATCGCTATCATTAATAATGAAAAAATTGATCTTGTCAAATTCAAAGGAAATAGTCTGGAAGAAGATCTATGTAATCGGGATTTCACCATGAATGCTATGGCTTATGATATTGACAGTCGGGAAATCGTGGATTACATGGGTGGAAAAGAGGATATGGAAAATAAAATCATCAGATGCTGCGATGAAAGAAGTATCGAGAAAAATCCAAGAACAATATTCCGCGCAATCCGCTTTGCAATCCAGTTTGGATTTCGTATCGATGAGAAGACCTATGATTCCATGAAGAATAATGTTCCGGCACTTGAGCATATCAGAATATCTGCATTGATGAAGGATACGGCGAAGCTTCTTAAATATAGTGAAAAGCTATTGCTCGCGGAGCGGGACTCTTTACATTAGCAGGTAAAAAAGGTATAATTCTTAGTATCAGAATTTTCAAAAATGCATTGGAGGGAATAAGCATGAAAGTGTACGATTCAGTAAAAAAAGAAGAGTTAGAAGTGGATGGAACCAAAGGTCTCATTGAGTTGATGAGAAACGGCCGCCAGGTAGACTTGTATCTGGGAGAGAAAAAATCAGATGCAGACGGAT
Source organism: Sporofaciens sp. SGI.106 (assembly GCF_050314255.1). NCBI lineage: Bacteria > Bacillati > Bacillota > Clostridia > Lachnospirales > Lachnospiraceae > Sporofaciens > Sporofaciens sp. SGI.106. The sequence continues at coordinate 62,943 of NZ_JBNPMZ010000003.1, read as the reverse complement.
ACATGAGCTGGGATGTAGAGCACTGGTCCAGCATCGATGTGAAGAGATTTATCCGCTGCTATTCTCTGGAGGGAAGAGTTCTGGGAGAATCTACAGGACACAATATCTATGATCTGGAGAATGAGTTTAAGCCGGAAGAGGCAGTAAAAGTTGAACTTAGCTAAAAAAAGGGGACGTAGCAAAATGCATTTTGCTACGTCCTGAATTAACATTTGTGGTGTACCCAATTGTATTTGTACCTGTCCCTAATTGCATAAAAAGGAGGGATAAGGTGGCAACACACAGAAGAAAGAAGAGTACAACCGGTATTTATCACGTTGTAGTAAAAGGTATCAATAAAGAGAAAATATTTAATATGCAGCGTGAAAAAATATTCTTGAAGAGTATTATTCTAAAGACTTTAGGAAAAATCAAGGTTGAAATATATTCATATTGTATTATGTCTAATCATGCTCATTTTATTATCAGGGCAGAAATCGAAACGTTATCTTTATTCATGGCTAGAGTTTTGGCCGAATACGCATCTTATTATAATTATAAACACCACCGTAATGGACATGTGTTCCAGAATCGCTTCATGAGTGAATGTATCGAAAATGAGAGGTATTTCTGGACGTGTTTGAGATATATTCATTTAAATCCGGTAAAAGCGGGGATGATAAAGAATCCTGTTCGCTATAAATATAGCAGTATGGCAGATTATATGACAGAAACTACAGGAATACTGGACGAAAAGGCAGTTTTGATGTACAAGAAACATTTCGAAGATTTCCAGGCTTTTGACGCATTTCATAAAGAACGTCAGTCTGAGATATTCATAGATTATCCGGATGATATGAATAAACAATATTGTGAAATAGCGCTCCAGATTGCAGAGGAGATGTTCGAAGAAAAGCAATTGAGTTTGTTGGTGCAGGTGTTTGAGGAAAATAGAGAAGAATACATTAAGAAATTAGCGGAAACCTTAAAGATAGGTAAGCGAAGGGCACAGAAAATATGTGTGGAAACTTATAATTTAGTGGACAGCCAATAAATGGGTACAGGGGAATTGGCGGTTGGGTACACCACGAATGTCAATTGGGGACGTAGCAAAATGCATTTTGCTACGTCCCCAATATAAAAAAACTATAAACTGTGTTGACAAATGAAACCAGTAGTGCTACATTAATAATCGTAAAGATTAGCACTCGAATTTAATGAGTGCTAACAGCTAGGGAGGAGGCGGAAAGATGCAGGTCAGTGAACAGCTGGGTGAACGAAAGCTCAAAATCTTACATGCAATTATCCAGACATACTTAGAAACCGGAGAGCCGGTTGGCTCGAGAACTATTTCCAAATATACGGACCTGAATTTAAGTTCTGCTACCATTCGTAACGAGATGGCGGATCTGGAAGAGCTGGGATACATTTTACAGCCGCACACATCCGCAGGACGGATTCCTTCCGACAAAGGCTATCGGCTTTACGTAGATATGCTGATGCAGGAGAAGGAGCAGGAGTTAAATGAAATGCAGGAGCAGATGCTGGAGAAGGCAGACAAGATGGATCAGCTTCTGAAACAGGCAGCGAAAGTTCTTGCTACGAATACAAATTATGCGACAATGGTTTCTACTCCGGTGAACAGCGCTAACAAGATTAAATTCATTCAGTTATCACAGGTAGATGATGAACAGATCATTGCAGTAATCGTCCTTGGTGGTAACGTGATTAAGAATAAGATCATCAGCGTTGACGAACCGCTCAGCAATGAAAATCTTCTGAAGCTGAATATGCTTCTGAACACTACACTGAATGGAATGTCCATTGAAGAAATTAATCTGGGACTGATCGCCAGATTAAAAGAACAGGCAGGAATACACAGCGAGGTCATCAGTAACGTGCTGGACGCAGTGGCAGATGCCATTCAGGTTGATGAAGATATGCAGATTTACACCAGCGGTGCCACGAATATTTTCAAATATCCGGAGCTTTCCGATAAACAGAGTGCACAGGAAATCATCAGTGCCTTTGAGGAAAAGCAGCAGCTCACCGAACTGGTAACCCAGACTTTATCCCAGGAGGAAAATACAGGAATTCAGGTGTATATCGGTGATGAGACGCCGGTTCAGACCATGAAGGACTGCAGTGTTGTGACAGCAACCTATGAATTGGGAGAAGGAATGAAGGGAACAATCGGTATTATCGGACCGAAACGTATGGATTATGAACATGTATTAAAATCACTGAAGCGTTTGCAGAGTGAACTGGATGCGATTTTCCATAAACAGTAAAAAGTGTTAAGAAAGGTGGATTAACCCTTGGATAAGAATCAGGAAATGAATCAGGAAAAGAGCCAGGAAGAAATGGTAAAAGAAGCTGTCGAGGAAGCAAAAAAAGCAGCTGAACAGGCAGCGGTTGCAGAGGAAACTTCTGATGCCGGTGATTCTAAAGAAAAACCTCTTGATGCAAAAGCATCTGAAGAGACAGAGGCAGCAGGAGAGGCAGAAGAAACCGAAGCTTCCGAAGAGGCAGAAGCCGGAGAAAAGAAAGGAAAGTTCTTTGGCAAGAAAAATAAAAAAGACAAAAAAGACGAGAAAATTGAAGAGCTTACCGATAAGCTGACTCGTCAGATGGCAGAGTTTGATAACTTCCGCAAACGTACCGAGAGAGAAAAATCTCAGATGTACGAAATAGGAGCGAAAGATATCATAGAAAAAATCCTTCCGGTAGTAGACAATTTCGAGAGAGGTCTCGGAGCTGTCAGTGAGGAAGAAAAGGCAGATCCGTTCATTCAGGGAATGGATAAGATTTATAAGCAGCTGATGACCACACTGGAAGAGGCAGGAGTGAAACCGATCGAGGCAGTAGGTCAGGAATTCAATCCGGATTTCCACAACGCAGTGATGCATGTGGAGGACGAAAACTTCGGTGAAAACATCGTAGCAGAAGAATTCCAGAAAGGTTACATGTACCGTGAATCTGTAGTGAGACACAGTATGGTAAAGGTTGCAAATTAACAGCCAAAACATTTTTTAAGAATAAAATAGTAAAACAGGAGGAATAAATCATGGGAAAAATCATTGGTATTGACTTAGGTACAACAAATAGCTGTGTAGCCGTTATGGAAGGCGGACAGCCGGTAGTTATCGCAAATACAGAAGGCGCAAGAACAACACCATCTGTTGTTGCATTTACAAAAACAGGAGAGCGTCTAGTAGGTGAGCCTGCAAAACGTCAGGCAGTTACAAATGCTGAGAAGACGATTTCATCCATCAAAAGAGAAATGGGAACTGATTACAAAGTAACCATCGATGGAAAGAAATATTCTCCACAGGAAATTTCTGCAATGATTCTTCAGAAGCTGAAAGCAGACGCAGAAGGATATCTGGGCGAGAAGGTTACAGAGGCAGTTATTACAGTTCCTGCATATTTTAATGACGCACAGCGTCAGGCAACCAAGGATGCAGGTAAGATTGCCGGTCTGGATGTAAAGCGTATTATCAACGAGCCTACAGCAGCAGCTCTGGCTTATGGTCTTGATAATGAAAGAGAGCAGAAGATCATGGTATATGACCTTGGTGGTGGTACATTCGATGTATCTGTTATCGAGATTGGTGACGGCGTTATCGAAGTATTATCTACAGCAGGTAATAACAGACTTGGTGGAGATGACTTCGACCAGAAGATTACAGATTATATGCTTTCCGAGTTCAAGAGAATGGAAGGTGTAGACTTATCCACAGATAAGATGGCACTTCAGAGATTGAAAGAAGCTGCAGAGAAAGCTAAGAAAGAGTTATCATCTGCAACAACAACCAATATCAACCTGCCATTCATCACAGCAACCGCTGAAGGACCGAAGCATTTTGATATGAACCTTACAAGAGCAAAATTCAACGAACTGACACATGATCTGGTTGAAAAGACAGCAGAGCCTGTAACAAGAGCACTGTCTGACGCCGGAATCACAGCATCTGAGCTTGGTCAGGTACTTCTGGTTGGTGGTTCTACACGTATCCCGGCTGTACAGGATAAGGTAAAACAGCTGACAGGAAAAGAGCCTAGCAAATCTCTGAACCCGGATGAGTGTGTAGCACTTGGTGCATCCGTACAGGGTGGTAAATTAGCAGGAGATGCAGGTGCAGGAGATATCCTTCTTCTGGATGTTACTCCACTGTCACTGTCTATCGAGACAATGGGTGGTGTAGCTACAAGACTGATTGAGAGAAATACAACAATTCCTACAAAGAAGAGCCAGATTTTCTCAACAGCAGCAGATAACCAGACAGCAGTAGATATCAATGTTGTACAGGGTGAGAGACAGTTCGCAAGAGATAACAAATCTCTCGGCCAGTTCAGACTGGATGGAATTCCGCCGGCACCACGTGGAATCCCGCAGATTGAAGTAACCTTCGATATTGATGCAAATGGTATTGTAAATGTATCCGCAAAAGACCTTGGAACAGGAAAAGAACAGCACATTACAATCACAGCAGGTTCCAACATGTCCGATGAGGATATCGAGAAAGCAGTAAAAGAGGCAGCAGCATTCGAAGCACAGGATAAGAAGCGTAAAGAAGGAATCGACGCAAAGAACGATGCAGACGCAATGGTATTCCAGACCAAGAAGGCAATGGAAGAAGTTGGCGACAAGATTGATGCAGCTGACAAGGCAGCAGTAGAAGCAGACTGCAAGGCTCTGGAGGAATTACTTGCAAAGGTTAACATGGACAGCATGTCTGATGCAGAAGTTGCAGAGATCAAAGCAGGTAAAGAGAAACTGATGGCAAGCGCTCAGAAATTATTTACAAAGGTTTATGAGCAGGCAGGAGCTGCAGCAGGAGCACAGGGAGCAGGCCCGAATCCGGGAGCAGGAGCAGGTCCGGCACCGGAAGGATTCTCTGGCGACGATGTAGTAGACGGAGACTACAAAGAAGTCTAAAAAGTATATCATAAAATGTATTCCGGGGAACCTGGCAGGATTGCCGGGCCTCCCGGAATTTCCTCATGTAAAAATGACTACTTTGTGAAGGAGAGAAAGAACCATGGCAGAAGCAAAAAGAGACTACTATGAAGTGCTTGGTGTCAGCAAAGATGCTGATGAAGCAACTTTGAAGAAAGCATATAGAAAAGTAGCCAAGAAGTACCATCCGGATATGAATCCCGGAGATGCGGAGGCAGAGAAGAAATTCAAAGAAGCATCAGAAGCTTATGCGGTGCTCAGTGATCCGGAAAAACGTCGTCAGTACGATCAGTTCGGTCATGCGGCATTTGAAGGCGGTGCAGGCGGTGCCGGTGGATTCGGCGGTTTTGATTTCAATGGTGCCGATTTCAGTGATATCTTTGGTGATATTTTCGGAGATCTGTTTGGCGGAGGCCGCAGAGGAGGCCGTGCAAGTCAGGGACCGATGAAAGGCATGAATATTAGAAAGAGCGTGCGCATTACATTTGAAGAGGCGGTATTTGGCTGTGAAAAAGAACTGGATGTGGTACTGAAGGATCCATGTACCAAGTGTGGCGGAACCGGCGCAAAACCGGGAACATCTCCGGAGACCTGTCCGAAATGTGGAGGAAAAGGCCAGGTTGTATACACACAGCAGTCCTTCTTTGGAACCGTTCAGAATGTGCAGACCTGTCCGGATTGCGGCGGAACAGGTAAGATTATTAAAGAAAAATGTCCGGATTGCGGCGGAACAGGATATGTGTCCAGTAAGAAGAAAATTTCCGTTTCTATTCCGGCAGGTATTGATAACGGACAGAGTGTGAGAATCCGTGAAAAAGGAGAGCCGGGCGTAAACGGAGGTCCGAGAGGAGATCTTCTGGTAGAGGTAAGCGTATCCAGACACCCGATTTTCCAGCGTCAGGATATGCACATCTTCTCAACCGTTCCGATTACTTATGCTCAGGCAGCATTGGGAGCAGATATCCGTATTAAGACGGTAGATGGTGAAGTGCTCTATAACGTAAAACCGGGAACAAAGACGGATACGAAGGTGCGCCTGAAAGGAAAAGGAGTTCCTTCTGTGAGAAATTCCCAGGTTCGCGGCGACCACTATGTAACACTTGTCATCCAGACACCGGAACATCTGAGCGCGGAAGCCAAAGAAGCACTCCGCAGATTCGATGAGCTGACAGGCAATTCCCTGAATCAGGCATCCGGCGATGAGGGAAAAGGAAAACCAAAAAAGAAAGGTTTTATGGATAAAGTAAAAGAGGCCTTTGATGATTAATTCATCAGGGGCCTCTCCTTTTGTTCTAATTCAGGTACATTTCTAAGTCTTCAGAAGGCTTTACCGGTGTTGATAATAAAACACGGCGAGCTGTGTCCGATCCCGGAGCTGTAATTTGTCCAGAATACTGCTCAAATAGTTCCGCACAGTTCCCTCACTCAGATAGAGATGTTCTGCAATTTCCCGGTTACTGAGTCCTTCGGCAACCAGAGTAATAATTTCGTATTCTCTTGATCCAATGTCATAATTTTCGTAATCAAAGTCTGTATTTTTCTTAAGAAGTCCGGGGATGCGGGACATGATTTCTGTTCCAAATACGGTCTGACCGGTGCAGACTGCCCGGATAGCAGGAATGATGCTGGTATAATCCTGCTTCAGAAGATATCCTTTTGCTCCCAATTTCAGCGCTTTTACTATATATTCGTCATCAGAGAAGGTGGTAAGAAGAAGGATTCTTGCCTCCGGAAATTCCTTTAATATCTGCTCTGATGCGTCCAGTCCGCTCATATTCTTCATGCGGATATCCATGAGGAGAACGTCAGGTTTGCATTTTCGGTAGAGGGAGACAGCATCCGATCCGTCTGCTCCGATTTCGGCAACGCGCAGCTCCTTATCTGCTTCCAGAATGGTTTTCAGAGCATTTGCTACTAATATATCATCGTCTACGATAACGATATTTATCATGTCAGAAATCCTCCTTTTTTGGAATGGTAATAAAAATGCGGAATCCATTCTTCGTCTGAATCTGGATGTGTCCATTCAGGGCATTTACCCTTTCCTGCATATTGGTAAGGCCAAGCTGCTGGGTGGAACAGGAAAAATCCCAGTCGTCAGGATTGCAGGGTTTCCCGTCTGAGCAGGAGCCTGCGGCGGCAGTTGTCCCGTTGTCTTCGATAATCAGCTGATAGATTCCGGGGTGTTCACGGACAATGATGGATGCGCTGGTTGCATTACTGTGTCTGGAAATGTTGTTCAGAGCTTCCTTTACAATCGTAATGAAACTATATTTCACTGTGCGAGGGACTTCATACCCCATGTCGTATTCCAGTGTCAGCCTGCAGAAAGTAAAGGAATTTACAATTTCTGTCAGGGCTTCTTTCAGATTAATGGATTCATCGTGCAGGTCGTGCACACTTTCCCGTACATTATTCATGGCAGTGTTCAGCGTGTTTTCCAGCTGTTCCAGGTGAGGCTTCAGAGTATCTTCCTGATTCAATGCCCGGATCGCCCCGGTCATAAGAATTGCGCGGGAGAGCATATGCCCCACATTGTCATGGATTTCTCTGGCGATTCGGTTTCGCTCTTTCAGTGTGGCGGCGTAAATCTCAGAATTTTGTTTTTCCAGCAGGGCCTGATTTTTTTCCTTCAGTAGGAGGTTACGCTCAACACCGTCATCCCGGGTTTTTTTATAAGCCTGTGTCAGGTACTCGTTTTCGGCGGAACGACTTTGCAGGAGCATAGCGATCATACATCCGGGAATCAGGAAGAAGCATATGATCGAATACGAATGTCTGAGTGCCAGCAGGGCTATTGTTCCTTCTGCTGCGATTAAAAGGCGGCTTCTGTGTTCCAGAAGACCATAAAGGATGACAGGAAAGAACAGGGCAAAGGCATGATTGACCATGAAAAGCGGGGTAAATGCTGTGGACAGCAGGAAGGCAATGCATTTTTTTGAGCTGTAATAGCATGCGGAGGCATAGATGACAGCGCACAAAAATGCCACAAGGAAGGCGGTATCTGCTTTCTGTGACAATACAGCTCCAAAACAATATATGAGAATAACCAGCCAGTCGGATAAGCGTTTCATAAAAATCTCCCATCTGATATTACATTTGTCATGTGAAATGCTGACACGAAACACTTTCATTATAAATTGGCAATGATTATACTACAAGTGACAAATGTCAGAAAAGCCGCCGCACATGACTGTGCAAATGCGGTAAATTACATTTTAAAGTGAAAATATCTGGAGGGAAGACTATGGTTAGAATTACGAATCTGGTGAAGAGATATGGAAATCTTGTGGCACTTGACCACCTGAATCTGGAAATAAAAGAGGGAGAAATATTCGGGCTTCTGGGACCGAATGGATCGGGAAAGACAACAGCCATTAATTGCATGCTGGCATTGCTAAAATACGATAAAGGAAGCATTCGGATTATGGGACAGGATATGCATCCGGACAGCTATGACGTGAAACGGAACATCGGAGTGGTGATGCAGAATGTGGCAGTTTTCGAGCAGATGACGGTGCGGGAAAATATTGATTATTTCTGTGGACTCTATATTCAGGATAAAAAGAAGCGGGAAGAGCTGGTGGATGAGGCGATCCGGTTTGTGGGACTGGAGGATTACCAGAAAATGCGTCCGGGAAAATTGTCCGGCGGTCTCCTGCGCAGACTGAACATTGCCTGCGGCATCGCCCATAAGCCCAGGCTGATCATTATGGATGAGCCGACGGTTGCCGTGGATCCCCAGAGCAGAAATAAGATTCTGGAGGGAATTCTGGAACTGAACCGACAGGGCTCTACAATCATTTATACTTCTCATTATATGGAAGAAGTGGAGCAGATCTGTTCCCGGATAGCAATCATCGATCACGGACAGGTGCTGGCAACGGGAACGAAAGAAGAACTGAAAAGTATGATCAAGACGGGAGAGACCATTACCATTGAGGCAATCTCACTGGAACCGGGACAGCTTGCAGGAATCCGTGAGCTTCCCCATGTGTTTGACATTTCCTATGAGGATCAGGTGCTGAAAATCCGTTTGAGCGGGGCGAAGCATAATCTGGTGCGGATTCTTCATTATCTGGAAGAACAGGATATTTCTTTTGGAAGAGTATTCTCCGAACTTCCGACACTTAATGATGTATTCCTGGAAATCACAGGAAAAGAGCTGAGAGATTAAGGGGGCGTAAAAAATGCTGCATTTAATGAAATACCAGTTTAAACAGACGGTTCGGGAAGTGTCCATTATGTTCTGGGCACTGGTGTTCCCCATCATTCTGGGAATCTTTTTCTACGTTTCCTTTGGAAACAGTGATATGGGAGAAAATATGGAAATGCTGCCGGTGGCGGTAGTGGAAACAGAAAATGCAGATTCTGAAGAGCCATTTCTGGAATATCTGGGCCATCTGGATGGTGACATCATAAAAGTAAAGGTTATGGAGGAGAAGAAGGCGATAAAGGCTTTGGAGGAAGATGAAGTGGAAGGCATTTTCTATGCAGGGGAGGAGCCGGAGCTTACCGTGGCAAAATCTGAGATTGAGCAGAGCATTCTGAAATCCCTGCTGGACACGTATCAGAAGAATGCAAAGATGATCATGACAGTGGCAGAACATCATCCGGAAAAACTGAATGAGGCAATGGATGAGTTGGGCGATTGGCGGGAGACAACGGAGGAAGTCAGCGTGGGCGGCAGGACGATGAATCCGAACATTACCTATTTCTTTGCCCTGATTGCCTATGCATGCCTGTCCGGAGCGTTTCTGGGAGTGAAAGGCTGCTGTGACAGCCAGGCAAATCTGTCGGCACTGGGTGCAAGGCAGTGCATTACACCGACACATAAGATGAGGATGCTTTTGTCCGTATTTTTTGTGCTTTTTGGGATTCATTTTGTAAATATTATGGTTTTGACGGCCTTTATCCGTTTCGTGCTGGGAATTGATCTGGGGGGAAACCCGGGAGGAATCATTCTGGTAAATCTTATGGGAAGCATGATCGGAGTTTCAGCCGGAATTCTGCTTGGAAGTGTCAGCAGATTATCATTTGGTGTGAAAATGGGATTTACGGTAATGGTTACACTGGTTCCGGGATTTTTTGCAGGCCTTATGTTTGGAGATATGAAAAATATTCTGGAACAGCATGCTCCGATTGTAAACCGGCTGAATCCGGCGGCAGTGCTCAGTGATTCTTATTACTGTATGGCGGTATTTAATGATGCTGCGCGGATGAACAGGAATCTTCTGACTCTGTTTCTGATGAGTGCAGGGTTCGTGCTGGTGGCATTTCTGGTGACAAGGAGGGAACGATATGACAGTATTTAAGGGATTTATAACGCTGATTAAACGGAATATTTTTATGTGTATCCTGTATCTTGTCATCTTCATGTCCATCTGCATTTCCATACAGATGCTGACCGGAGGGAAGGGAACCACCCAATTTGAGGAAGAGCGTCTGAAAATCACGGTTATTGACAGGGATGGAGGGGATCTGGCGGAAAGTTTGAAGGAATACCTTGGGGAAAAGCATGATCTGGTGACATTGAAAGATGATGAAAATGTGATCCAGGAGAATCTGTTTTACCGAAATATCTATTACGTACTGACGATTCCGGAAGGATTTGAAGAAAAATGCCTGGATGGAACCGAAAAGCTTAAAACAACGAAAATTCCGGGAACTACCAGTGCTTTCTATGTGGACCAACAGATTGATACCTTCCTCAATGATGTGCGGGTGCTGAAAGCGTCCGGGTTTACAGTAGAAGAAGCTGTGGAGGAAGTGAAAAAAATCGGGGATATGAAAACAGAGGTAACATTGCTGGATAAAAACGGGTACGGCGGTGAACGGCCGGCTCATGCATATATGTTTCAGTTCATGCCTTATATGATGATTTCGGTGCTGTGCTACATTATTGGTTTTATTATGATTGCTTATCGGAAGAAGGATGTCCGACAGAGAATCCGCTGTTCCGCTACCTCCCTTTTCAGTCAGAATTTACAGCTTGTAATGGGATATATTGTCTTTGGAATCGGATTCTGGATCATCTGCATGCTGATGCCGACGGTGTTATACACGAAAGACTTTGTGACAGACCGGAATCTGGGATATTATCTGCTGAATTCTTTTGTTATGATGCTGGTATCGCTGTCTATCTCATTCTGTGTGGGTGTTCTGGTAGAGCGGGAAGAGATTGTCAACGGAGTGGTCAACGTGATCTCTTTGGGCATGAGCTTCACCTGCGGTGTATTCGTTTCCATGAGTGTGCTTGGAAAAGGAGTTCGCGCCGTGGCACATTTCCTGCCCGTGTACTGGTATGAGATTGTAAATGAAACCATTGCCGATAATGGGGCACTTTCCGCCTCGCAGCAGACGGCGGTCTGGCAGGGCATCGGGATACAATTGCTGTTCGCGGCAGCTATACTTGGTGTGGGAATGATGCTTAGCAAACGCGGCAGTCAGGAATAATATTATCTATGGAAGAAACCTTCCGTATGTGTTACAATCTTTACAGAGTGAAAGGTTGAGAAACAGATACGGGAGGTTTTTTATGCAGAATTTCAGACAATATACACCAACGGAGATTGTATTTGGAAAGGATACGCAAAAAGAGGCCGGACATCTGGCAAAAAAATGGGGCGCATCCAGGGTGTTGATCATCTATGGCGGCGGAAGCGTAGTAAGAAGCGGTCTTCTGGATACGGTGAAGGAAGCGCTTGACGAGGAAGGAATGGAACATGCTGAGCTTGGAGGTGTACAGCCAAATCCAAGGCTGTCACTGGCAAGAGAGGGTGTGCAACAAGCGATTGATTTCCAGGCAGATTTGATTCTTGCAGTGGGCGGCGGAAGTGTAATTGACACTGCAAAAGCAATAGCCATCGGTGCCGCAAATCCGGGAAAGGATATCTGGGACGTGTTCTGGATGGGACAGGAACCGGTGACACGGGCACTTCCGACAGGAGTGGTACTTACCATCGCGGCAGCCGGCAGTGAGACCAGTGAATCCGCGGTTCTGACGAATACAGATACGGGGAAGAAGACCGGACTCAGCACAGAGTTCAACCGCCCGAGATTCGCCATTATGAACCCGGAGCTTGCGGCTACTCTGCCGAAGTACCAGGTGGCATGCGGAGTGGTCGATATTATGATGCATACCCTTGAGCGGTATTTTACACCGGTCTCTGAGGGGAATCAGATGACGGATGAGATCGCAGAGGGGCTTCTGCGGACTGTGATTGAAAATGGGAAAAAAGCGTGGGAGAATCCGACGGATTATGAAGCTATGAGCGAAGTGATGTGGTGCGGAAGCCTCTCGCACAATGGGATTACCGGGCTTGGAAGACCCAAGGATTTCCTGAATCATAAGCTGGGTCATGAGCTGGGGGCCATGTTTGATGAAGCTCACGGGGCCACACTCTCCGCAGTGTGGGGAAGCTGGGCCCGTTACGTATACAGGCTGGATGTGGCAAGATTTGCCCGATATGGAAGAAAGGTCTGGGGAATAGAAGAAGAACAGGAGGAGGAAGCTGCGCTTCAGGCAATTGCGGCAACGGAAAACTACTTCCGTTCCATAGGGATGCCGGTGTGTCTGGGTCAGATGGAAATGGGAGTACAGCCGGATGAAGTTCTAAAAGATCTGGCATGGCGTGCCACAAAGGGAGACACGGTTTGGCTGGGCTCTTTTATGAAAATGAATGCGCAGAATATGTATGAAATCTATAAAGCAGCAAACCACGGATAATCTGAATATTAACTGGAAGAATTTTTATCGCAGCGTATTTGCACTGGTGATACCAATGGCACTGCAGAATCTGATCAATGTAGGTGTTACGGCAGCGGATGTGATCATGCTTGGCAAAGTGGGAGAGAAGGTGCTTTCCGGCGCGTCGCTGGCGGGGCAGATACAGTTTATCATGATGCTGATCTTCATGGGCATCACCTCGGGGGCAACGGTTCTGACGGCACAATACTGGGGAAAGAAGGATACCCGGACGATTGAGAGGATTCTGGGCATGGGACTTTCGGCAGCACTTTTGATTGCGGCCCTCTTCGCGGCTGCAGCAATCTTTATTCCGCAGCCGCTGATGAAAATCTACACTTCAGACCCGGAGGTCATTAAAGAAGGAGTGAAATACCTTCAGATTGTAGGAATTTCCTATGTTTTTATGGCGGTTACCCAGGTGTATCTTAACATCATGCGGAGCATTGAACGGGTGCTGATAGCTACGATCGTTTATCTGGTGTCTCTTCTGGTAAATATCAGCATCAATGCGGTGCTGATCTTCGGATTATTTGGTGCTCCGGCTCTGGGAATCCGGGGCGCGGCAATCGGAACACTGTGTGCCCGGATCGTGGAGATGATGATCGTATTTTTCTATGCATTCGTGAAAAACAAAGTGGTTCGCATCCGGTTTGGCGATATGATCCATATTGACAAGATCCTGCTGAAGGATTATCTGGTTTATGCCATGCCTGTGGTGCTCAATGAGATGATGTGGGGGATGGGAAGCTCTGCAAACACGGCGGTCATCGGGCATCTGGGAAGTGCGGCGGTCGCAGCCAATTCTGTTGCTCAGGTGGCGAGGCAGCTGGCAACGGTGGTGGCGTTCGGTATCTGCAATGCCACGGCAATTTATCTGGGGAAAACCATCGGTGAGCGCAAACTGGAGCATGCGAAGGCTTATGCGAAGCGCTTTATCTGGCTGAGTGTGATCCTGGGCATTTTGGGCGGCGCCATGATCCTGCTTGCGGCACCCATTGCAAATGCCAATCTTGCTCTTACCGGAGAGGCAAAGGAATATCTGTCATTTATGTTTTTTGTCATGTCCTATTTTACCTTCGGACAGTGCTGGAACAGTACGATGGTAGTGGGCATCTTCCGCTCCGGCGGAGATACCAGATTTGGTCTGATTATGGATGTGTCGACTATGTGGGGATGTTCCATATTATTGGGAGCGATTGCGGCCTTTGTATTCCATGCCAGTGTGCCGGTGGTTTATGTAATATTAATGAGTGATGAAATAATTAAGATGCCGATTACATGGAAAAGGTATAAAAGTTATAAATGGCTCCGGGATGTGACCCGGGAAAAAGAAGAACTGGAGGGAGCGTAAAATGGTTATTTTAAGCAAAGAGGAAATTGAGGCGTTGATTGACCCGAATGAAATGATGGACACCATCGAAGAGGCATACCGTATATTTGGGGCAAATGAATTCTATATGCCGCCCAGACCGGTGGTAGAGCATGAGAACAAGACACTGATGTATATGCCGTGTTACACAAAAGAGATTATTGGAACAAAAATTCTCAGCATTTTCCCTGAAAATACAAAGCTGGGTCTTCCGTCTATTGATGGGGTGGTTCTGTTAAATGACCAGCAGACAGGAGTTCCTGTTGCCGTGATGGATGGGCAATCTGTGACAGCCTGGAGAACCGGAGCAGTCGGTGGTGTGGGAATCCGACATCTGTCCAGAAAAGATGCGCATTCCGTGGGAATCGTAGGAGCGGGGGTACAGGGATTCCATCTGGCACTGTATGCGTGTGCCGCAAGAGACATCCACACCGTGTATGTATTCAATCACAGTGACAGAAATCTGACCGATTATCTGGCAAGGCTTCAGAAAGCTATTGCGGACCCGTCGGTAGAAGTAGTACAATGTAAGACGGTGGAAGAACTGGTAAAGGCAAGTGATATTATCTGTACGGCGACCCCGGCAACATCACCGGTACTGCCCAACGATGCAGAACTCTTAAGAGGTAAATGTATCATTGCTATCGGTTCTTATACACCGGAGATGAGAGAAATCCCGGATGTCATCTGGGATCTGGTGGACAATGTATATATTGAACTTCCGTATGCATGTGAGGAAAGTGGCGACTTGAGCCAGCCGCTTGCACAAGGACGACTTACCATGGACAGAACTGTTCTCATGGATCAGTTTTTAAAGTCCGGAGCAGATGAAAATGAAATCACAAAAGGCACCACCTACTTCAAATCTGTAGGAATGGGACTTTTTGATGTGTGCATTGCACAGAAATTATTAGAGAAAGCAAAGGAGAGATAATTATGAAAGTAGTAGCAACAGAAAAAGCACCAAAGGCACTTGGACCATATTCCCAGGGATATGTACACAATGGAATCTTATATTCAGCAGGACAGATTGCCATCAATCCGGCAACAGATGCTGTTGAGGCAGATACCATTGAAGGACAGGCAGATCAGGTATGTAAGAATCTGGGAGAAATCCTTGCAGCAGCAGGAACCGATTTTGATCATGTATTAAAAACAACCTGCTTCCTTGCAGACATGGGAGATTTTGCTGCATTTAATGAGGTTTATGCAAAATACTTCACATCCAAACCGGCAAGAAGCTGCGTGGCTGTAAAAACATTACCGAAGAACGTACTCTGCGAGATCGAAGTCATCGCTGCAGTTGAGTAGGACAGAAAGGGAGTTAGTGTTATGGAAGAACAGAAACAGGGATGTTCCCCGTCTGACTGTGCCGGATGTGCACATGCAGGCTCCTGTGGGAGCAAGCCGGCAGACTTAAGAGAGCCAGCCAATCCATTTTCTCATATTAACAAAGTCATTGCCGTAGTCAGCGGTAAGGGCGGCGTGGGAAAATCCATGGTAACGGCATCCCTTGCAAGAATGATGCGGGAGCAGGGATTCTCAGTGGGAATTCTGGATGCGGATATTACCGGTCCGTCCATTCCGAAAATGTATGGACTCCATGAGAGTGCAAAAGGAAGCGAAGAGGGAATCTTCCCTTGTGAAGCGAAGGACGGTACCAGAATCATGTCTGTCAATCTGCTCCTGGAGAATGAATCAGACCCGGTGATCTGGAGAGGTCCGGTCATCGCCGGTGTAGTAAAGCAGTTCTGGACAGATGTTATGTGGGGAGAGCTTGATTATCTGTTCGTAGATATGCCTCCGGGAACCGGAGATGTTCCCCTTACCGTATTCCAGTCCCTTCCGGTGGACGGAGTGGTAATCGTAACTTCACCGCAGGATCTGGTGCAGATGATCGTGGAGAAGGCTTATCACATGGCAAAGCAGATGAATATTCCGGTTCTTGGTATTGTGGAAAATTACAGCTATCTGGTATGTCCGGATTGCGGAAAGAAGATTTCCGTATTCGGTGAAAGCCATATTGATGATATCGCTGCCGGACTCAAGGTTCCGGTACTTGGTAAAATGCCAATTGACCCGGCACTTGCCGAGGTGGTAGAGGCAGAACGCTTCTATGAGATGGATAATCCGTATCTTAAGGATGCGGTAAATAAGCTGTAAGTATGGAAGACGCATATGTATTGCAGTTATTAGAGCCGAAATTCAAGGAGTTCCATCTGTGTTTCTGCGGTTATGCTGAGTGTGACCCACTGCACAGCTATGGTCCGGCAACCCGCCCGAATTATATCATTCATTATATTCTGGACGGAAAAGGGATCTATCAGGTGGGCGAGCGAAAATATATTCTGACAAAAGGGCAGGGTTTCCTGATTGAACCGGAGACCCTGACTTTTTATCAGGCGGACAGAGAAGAACCCTGGAGTTATCTGTGGGTGGGATTCGGCGGAAGCGGAGCGGCAAAGCTGGTTCAGGATATTGGACTTAACAGTCGCCAGACGACATTTCAGTGTGATTACGGAGAAGAGCTGAAGAAAATAGTATTCTCCATGCTGAAGCATACGGAGTCATCCACCTCGAATTTATACTATCTTCAGGGCAAACTATATGATTTCTTTTCGGTACTTACCAGAGATATTGTGATCGACTCCTATGAGGATGAGAACAAAGAAAGTATGTATGTACAGAAGGCAATTGCCTATATACGTAATCACTATTCGGAAGGAATCACAGTGCTCGATATTGCGGAGCATTTGAATGTCAACCGGAGTTATCTGTATACCATTTTTAAAAACAGTCTGGAACTGTCTCCCAAGGAGTTTCTGACGAAATTCAGGTTGTCCAGAGCGAAGGAACAGCTGACACTGACGGATGTATCGGTGGAAAATATTGCATACTCCTGTGGATATCGAAGCCCTCTTGTTTTTACGAAGGCATTCAAACAGGAGATTGGAATGACTCCCAGCAGGTATCGAAGTACAAACCGGACAGAAACAAAAGCTCATCTGGTGGCCAGCAAAGAGGAGTTGGATGAGATAGGAGAGAAAGGAAAGAAATTTATCCATAATCAGCGGAATGATTTGGCGCTAAAACAAACAAAATGATATGAGGATTTCTGTTATCTAACATTTTGCATGGTGTTTAAAACAAAATGCTATAACAGGAGTCCTTTTTTTCGTCTTATACTAATTTTAGAGATAAGGAATGCGCGCGTAAATCCATTGAGGAGGATAAAAATGAATACGCAAAAAGAAATTCAGAAAACAAATTATAAGTATGCATCAACAAGAGAAAAAATGTGTTTTGGTATTGGTGCAATTGGAAAAGATGCCATTTGTAACCTGGTAGGAGCATTTTTAATGCTGTATTTTACAGATACTTTATATCTTGCACCGGCATTTGTAGGAGTGCTGTTTTTTGTCGCGAGAATCTGGGATGCTATTAATGATCCAATGATGGGAATGATTGTAGATAATACGCATACAAGATTTGGAAAGTTTCGAATCTGGCTTGTAATTGGAACATTAGTAAATTCAGTAGTATTTGTTCTTTTGTTCCACAGTTTTCAGCTTTCAGGTACCTCTTTGTATGTGTATGTTTCTGTAATGTACATATTATACGGTATGACTTACACAATTATGGATGTACCATACTGGTCATGGCTTCCGAATTTGACAAATGATCCGCATGAGCGTGAAAAAGTATCAGTCATCCCGAGATTTTTTGCCAGTCTTGCAGGCTTCTCTGTATCGACTTTTGGTCTTTATATTATTAATTATTTTAATCGTATGGCAGGGGAAGAAAACCTGTTTGCAGAAACAGGATATACGATTTTTGCAATTGTAATAGCATTTATCTTTATTGTAACAATAGGTATTACTGTATTTAACGTAAAAGAGGAATCTACAGTTGGTACTTCAGCAGAAAAAACAAGCCTGAAACAGGCATTTAATGTTATTGTTAAAAATGATCAGCTTATGGCATTTATAGGACTGCTTCTGACATTCAATCTCTGTACACAGATTGCCAAAAGTTTTGCAGTTTATTATTTTAAAAATGTATGTGGAAATGAATATCTCTATTCTATTTTTGGATTAGCTATTATCGCAGAGATGATCGGACTTGTATGTTTCCCCAAAATTGCAACAAAAATAAGTCGTGAAAAAGTGTATGCTCTTGCATGCGGGCTTCCAATTTTGGGATTTGTTTTGCTTGGCGCAGCCGGTTTTGTCGCACCTCAAAATGCGGTTTTAGTTGTAGTATGTTGCGCACTGCTGTTTTTTGGGTCCGGTTTATCTCTGGGTGTTACGACTTGCTGTATGGCAGATGTTATTGACTACGGTGAGGTAAAATTTGGAGTTCGTAACGAAAGTGTTACCTGTTCTGCCCAGACTTTCTTGATGAAAGCAGCAATGGCAGCTGCAGGAGGCTTGACCGGTATCGGACTTCAGATTGTAGGATATGATGCAAAGGCTGCAGTTCAAAGTGCAGGAACGATTATGGGAATCCGGGTTTTAATGATTGTTGTTCCGATTATTCTGGCGGCAGTGAGTTTTGGAATTTATAAAAAATTCTATACCCTTAAAGGGGAGAAAATGGAAGAAATTACAAGGAAAGTAAATGAAAGGCATGCCCTGAAAGAAACGCAGGCAGCATAAGAACAGGAGGAACCTATGGCAAATATCATTTTTCATGAAGATACGAAAACATTTCATCTGTATAATCAAAAAGTGAGTTACATTATTCAGGTGTTGGAGAATGGACATCTGGGTCAGTTATACTATGGAAAGAAGATTCATGATAAATCGGATTTCTCTTATCTGGTAGAGAAATATCCCAGACCGATGACGTCTTACATATACGAGGATGACCGGACCTTTTCGCTGGAGCATATCCGTCAGGAATATCCGGTTTATGGAACGACGGATTATAGACATCCGGCAGTGGAGGTTCTGCAGGAAAATGGAAGCCGTATTTCGGATTTCCGTTACCAGAGTCATGAAATTTCAGAGGGAAAGCCTAAGCTTGCCGGGCTTCCGGCTACCTATACGGAAGATGATGAGGAGGCAAAGACCCTCTGTGTTACAATTCTTGATCCTGTGACACAGGTAAAGGCAGAACTGCTCTATACCATTTTTGATGGAGAAGCTGCTATTGCGAGAAGCGTGAAATTCTGCAATGAGGGCACAGAGCCCGTGCATCTTCTGAGTGCCATGAGCTTAAGTATTGATCTTCCGGATAAAGATTATGTGTGGATGCAGCTTTCCGGAGCCTGGTCCAGGGAGCGCCATGTCAAGAATCGTATTCTGGAACAGGGTATTGTGGCAATAGATAGCATGCGGGGTAATTCTTCCCATGAACATAACCCATTCATGGTGTTAAAAAGACCCAATACAACGGAAAGAGAAGGGGAGGTCATCGGATTCAGCCTGATCTACAGTGGAAATTTCCGGATTCAGGCAGAGGTGGACACTCATGATGTGACACGAATTACGGCGGGAATCAATCCTTCCGGATTCGACTGGAAACTGGATGCAAAAGAAAACTTCCAGACACCGGAGGCAGTGATGGTGTATTCGGATTCAGGTCTGAATGACATGAGCCAGACCTTCCACCGTCTGTACGGGAGACGCCTGGCAAGAGGATACTGGAGAGATCGTCCGAGACCCATTTTAAATAATAATTGGGAAGCCACATATTTTGATTTTACGGAGGAGCGTCTTGTGGAAATTGCCGCAAAGGCAAAGGAATGCGGTGTAGAGTTGTTTGTTCTGGATGACGGATGGTTTGGGGAGAGAAACAGTGACCATGCGGGATTGGGAGACTGGGCACCGAATAAGGAACGTCTTCCTAAGGGAATACGGGGACTTTCGGAAAAAATAGAGGCGCTTGGAATGAAGTTCGGACTCTGGTTTGAACCGGAGATGACGAATAAGGATTCTGAACTGTACCGCGCGCATCCCGACTGGATTCTCAAGACACCGAACCGCAGTGTTTCTCACGGAAGATATCAGTATGTACTGGATTTTTCCCGCAAAGAAGTGGTAGACTGTATTTACGGAATGATGGAAAAGATTTTATCCGAAGCAAAAATCTCTTATATCAAATGGGATATGAACCGGAGTATTACGGAGTGCTACAGTGCTTCTCTTCCGGCAGACCGCCAGGGAGAGGTGTTCCATCGGTATATTCTGGGAGTATACGATCTGTATGAAAGATTGACCACTAAATTTCCGAAAGTTCTCTTTGAATCCTGCGCAAGCGGAGGCGGGCGATTTGATCCGGGTCTTCTGTACTATGCACCTCAGGGATGGGCAAGTGATGACTCAGATGCGGTAGAGCGTCTGAAAATACAATATGGTACGTCCATGTGTTATCCAATCAGCAGTATCGGAAGTCATGTGTCGGTGACGCCTAACCATCAGGTGTTCCGCAACACACCTCTGCATACCAGGGCAAATGTGGCATATTTCGGCACCTTCGGGTACGAGCTGGATCTGAACAAGCTGAGTGAGGAGGAAATAACAGAAGTAAAATCCCAGATTCATTTTATGAAAGAATACCGGGAAATTCTTCAGTTTGGTACGTTTTACAGATTAGAAAGTCCGTTTGAAGGAAATGAAACTGTCTGGATGGCCGTCAGTGACGATAAAAAGACGGCAGTCGTGGGATGGTACCGTGTATTGAATGGTGTAAATATGCCATACAGTCGTGTCCGTCTTGAAGGGCTGGACCCGGATACTCTGTATGAAAATGTGCAGAACAAAACGGAAAATTACGGTGATGAACTGATGAATCTGGGTCTGATTACTACGGACGTGACTGCCGGGGAGGTTCCGGGAGATGCCGTACCATGTACAGATTTTGAATCCAGAATTTATTTGTTAAAAGCAAAGGAGCAGTAAGAATTATGAAAAAGAATCATTTTGGACTTCGCGTTGGACTCATGCTGTTAGGAATTCTGCTGATAGGGCTGTGTGTATCCCTTTTCCGACTCGCAAATTTTGGCGTGGATCCATTTACAGGCATGAATCTGGGAATCAGTGGATTTATCGGATGGACATTTGGAAACTGGCAGCTGGTAGCGAACAGCGTGATTCTTATTATCGTATTTTTTACTGTCCGCCACTGTATCGGAGCGGGAACGATCATCAATATGGTATTTGTGGGTTATATTGCAGACGCTGTCTGCTGGCTGGTACAGGAAAGGATGCAGATGGAGATGACATTGCTTCTCCGCATTATTGCACTTTTGGTCGCACTTCTTCTTGCATCGAGCGGCGTTGCATTATACATGAAGGCAAACATGGGAATCGCACCTTACGACAGTGTGGCAGTTATTATTGAGAAAGTAACGAAGGAGAAAATCCCTTTTCATATCGGACGTGTCATATCGGATATTACGGTAGTTGTTGTAGGTGTATTATTCTGTGTTGCAGCGGGCAACAGCGTGTGGACGGTAATAGGAGTCGGAACCATCTGTAACGCTTTGTTTAACGGACCACTGATTAAAGCCTTCCGGGAGAAGATTGACAGGATTTGGCCGGAATTGTAGTATGAAGATATCTTTTATGTGAAAAAAGAAGATTATGAGAGAGCATCCTCACTGGTGGTGTAAGGAAAATGGGAGTGTCGCAAATTGTGATACTCCCATTTTTTAAGCAAAATTTGGAAATTACCATTTGATTCTGCTTTTCGACAATCTGAAGGCACGAAATATGTGGGATTTACCATCTGCTTTGTATTTTGGTTAATTTGAAGGCACAAAATGCTTGTGATTTACCATTCATTTTGCATTATATCTACTTCGGTGGCATTTTCATACTTACATTTACCATCTGTTTTGCCGATTTGTCAATTTGAAGGTAAAATGTACTTTAAAATTACCATTCATTCTGTTTTTTCCACTTTCCGAAGGTAAAAGCGAGTTTAAAAATACCTTCCAGAAAAGGGATTCTCCGTTTTCAATGGCAAAACGTCTATTTTTCTCTTTCTTCAGTACGGACGAAACTACTAACATCCCTCTTGACAAACCGAATGTATGTTCCTATAATTAAAACAGAACACAAGTTCGATTAAAAAAGAGAGGAAAATGCATTATGAGGCTGCAGGAATCCATGTCACTCAATGAAAAATTAAATATTTTGTCAGATGCGGCCAAGTATGATGTGGCATGTACATCCAGCGGAACATCGAGGAAGAATGACGGTACAGGTATGGGAAGCTGTGAGCAGTCGGGAATCTGTCACAGTTTTTCTGCTGACGGTAGGTGTATTTCTCTTCTTAAGATATTGTTTACCAATGAGTGTGTTTATGACTGTAAATATTGTATTAATCGCAGAAGCAATGATGTGCCACGAGCGTCTTTTACGCCAGATGAAGTGTGTACCCTTACAATGGAGTTTTATCGCAGGAATTATATAGAGGGATTGTTTTTAAGTTCCGGTGTGTTTCAAAGTCCTGACTATACGATGGAGCTTCTATGTGCCACTTTATATAAGCTCAGGCGGGAGCATAATTTTCAGGGATATATTCATGTGAAGACCATACCGGGTGCCAGTCCGGAGCTGGTGCAGAGACTGGGATTCCTGGCGGACAGGATGAGTGTGAATCTGGAGCTTCCCACGGCGGAGAGTCTGAAGCTTCTGGCACCGCATAAGACGAGAAAGACGATTCTGGCTCCCATGCGTCAGGTGCAGAATAGGATGGATGAGAACAAAAAGGAGTTGGCGATTTATCGCAGTGCACCGAAGTTTGTGCCGGCAGGACAGAGTACACAGATGATTATCGGGGCTACACCGGAGACGGATTATCAGATCATCAATGTGGCAGAGTCTCTGTATCAGAAATTTGGTCTTAAGAGAGTGTTCTATTCTGCCTTTATTCATGTGAATGAGGATAAGAATCTTCCGGCAAAGACGGATGAGGGGCCGCCTCTTTTGAGAGAGCATCGTCTCTACCAGGCAGACTGGCTGCTCCGCTATTATCATTTTGAGGCGAAGGAGCTGCTTTCCGAAGAAAATCCTAATTTTAATGTGCTGCTGGATCCAAAGTGTAACTGGGCTTTGAAGCACCTGGAAGAATTTCCGGTAGAGGTGAACAGGGCAAGCTATGAGATGCTGCTTCGTGTACCCGGGCTGGGGTACAAGTCTGCCGTTCGCATTGTAAAGGCGAGAAAAATGGGAATGCTGGATTTTGGCGATCTGAAGAAAATGGGAGTGGTACTGAAGCGCGCCATGTATTTTTTGACCTGTAACGGCAGGATGATGTATCCGACGAAAATGGATGAGGATTATATCACCAGGAATCTTCTGAATACAAAGGAGAAACTTCCGGAGGGGATTGACGGGATGACTTACCGTCAGATATCCCTGTTTGATGATGTGCGGTTCGGAGGTGGGCTTGCGTGAGAACAATTTATATATGTGAAGATACGGTAACGGGCATTTTCTCCGCAATATATGATGCCTGGAAGGCAGGAGAAGATGCGGGGAGATGCGGTATCGGATTGAGAGGGCAGATGGAGCAGGAATTGTTCTGCAGTTATACGGAAGTAGAAGAAAGTGAGAAAAAGGCAGAAGCAGTGGAGCGAATGATCCTGAAGCATCTGGGAGAAAAAGCTTACTGGGATATTTATCATGCCCTGCTTTCTCATGATGCCGGGAAAGGAACTGCTATTCTGGGAGCGATGCTGGAAGCCAGAAGAATTCCGGACAGTACCAGAATTATGGAGCATCTGTCTCATCCTATGGTGGAGAAGGTGTTTGAGCTTAGCAGAAATGTAGGAGGGGAAGCGCATGTGCTGAAAGGATTTGTGCGTTTCCGGGAACTGGCAAATGGAATTCTGTACTCGGAGATTACACCGAAGAATCGGGTTCTTACCTGTCTGGCACCTCATTTTGCAGACAGGCTTCCTGTGGAAAACTGGATGATTTATGATAAAACGCACAGAGAAATTGTTCTTCACGAGAAGAAGAAACGGTGGATTCTTCTGACGGGAGAGGAACCGGATGTGGAGTGGATATCCAGGCTGTCAGAAAACGAGGAGGAGTTTTCAGAGCTTTGGAGAGGATTCTGTCGTACAATTTCCATTGCATCAAGGGAAAATCCCAGATGCCAGAGGCAGCACCTTCCCCTGTGGTACAGGAAGAATATGGTAGAATTTGACGAAAGATCAGAGGGTTGAAAATACAGATTTTGTGCGGGTTGCACGTTGACTTTGCCTAAGAATGGTGGGATAATTTTCAAAAAATATAACGAGTGTATAATTTTATTTTGATTTTTAACCCATGAAAGGGGTGTCAGCGATGAGATATGAAAAGAAAATTAAATTGAAAACAGAGGATGTACAGGATTTTGTAAGAGCTGCGGAGAGATGTGATTTTGATGTTGATGTGTTTTATAACAGAGTGATCGTAGATGCCAAGTCCATCTTAGGTGTGCTTGGTCTGGATCTGAGCCGTATTCTGACTGTAAGATATGCGGAGAAGGATCATAGATTTGAGCAGGTACTGCAGAAGTACTGTGTTGCATAGAAGAAACGGAGATTCGTGAAAGAATAAAGGCGTGCAGATTCCTTTTATCCAGAGGATGATGCGCGCTTTTTGTATTTGTGTTATACTGGTCTTTGAGATAAGCCCAGAGCAAAAAAGCGAGGGTGACGAGGAAGAGGCTGGTGGAATCATGGAGAAACAGACTATTCGGATCTCGGTCCGTAATCTTGTAGAGTTTATACTGCGAAGCGGGGACATTGACAATCGAATTGCGTCATCGGATAAGGATGCCATGCAGCTGGGAGCAAAGATTCACCGAAAGATACAGAGGCAGATGGGCGCATCCTATCACGCTGAGGTGACCATGAGGCGTGTGGTAGACTGTGAAGAATTTGATATACAGGTGGAAGGCCGTGCCGATGGAGTGATGGAGACGGATGAAAGAATCTGCATCGATGAGATCAAAGGTGTTTTTCGTGATCTTGCGCTTATGAAAGAGCCGGAGGGAATACACCTTGCTCAGGCAAAATGCTATGCCTGCATCTATGCCATGCAGCATGAACTATCTGAAATTGGCGTACAGATTACCTACTGTAACATGGAGACGGAAGAAATACGAAGGTTTCAGAAAAATTATGAAACGGATGAACTGGAAGAATGGTTTCAGGATCTGGTGACCCAATATGAGAAATGGGCAAGATTTCAGGTGGAATGGAAGAAAATTCGCAATGCATCCATCCGGGAAGTGGAATTTCCCTATGTATATCGGGATGGACAGAGGGACCTGGCTGCATCGGTCTACCGGACTATTTTAAGAAAAAAGAAGCTGTTCATTCAGGCGCCCACCGGAGTGGGAAAAACGATGGCAACTGTATTCCCGGCGGTGAAAGCAGTGGGAGAAGGACTGGGGGAAAAGATTTTCTACCTGACAGCCAAGACCATCACAAGGACGGTTGCCCAGCAGGCTTTTTCCATTCTGAAGGAGCAGAAGCTGAGATATAAGGTCATAACGCTGACGGCGAAGGAAAAAATATGTTTCTGTGAGAAGGCAGAATGTAATCCGGATTACTGTCCGTATGCCAAAGGCCATTATGACCGGGTGAATGACGCAGTATTTGAGTTAATCACTACTGAGGAGGAACTGAGCCGCCAGATACTCGAGAATCAGGCGAGAAAGTGGAATGTCTGCCCTTTTGAAATGGGACTGGACGTGTCTTTGTGGGCAGATGCCATTATCTGTGATTATAATTATGTGTTTGATCCAAATGCACATCTGAAACGGTTTTTTGGTGACAATGTGAAAGGAGAATATTTATTCCTGATTGACGAGGCTCATAATCTGGTGGAGCGTGGAAGAGAAATGTACAGCGCCAGCCTGTGTAAAGAGGATATCCTGAAGGTGAAGCGTCAGGTAAAATCACTGGATGGAAAACTTGCCAGGCGGTTGGAGGAGTGCAATAAACAGCTGTTGGAACTGAAGCGGGAGTGTGATGGTGTGACAGTGCTGAACAGCGTTGCTCATATCTATTTAAAGCTGATTTCGGTGATGGCGGAGCTGGAACGTTTTCTGGAGGAATACAAGGAGGAAGCAGTGAGGGAAGAGGCACTGGATCTGTATTTTTCCGTCCGTACATTTGTAAGTGTTTATGAGAAATTAGATGAAAATTATATGATTTACTGCGAATTAACGACGGATGGATCTTTTGTGGTCCGGCTGTTCTGTGTAAATCCTTCCGTGAATCTGAAGGAATACATGGACAAGGGAATCAGCACCATTTTCTTCTCGGCAACACTTCTTCCGATTCATTATTATAAAGAACTGTTAAGTACGGAAAAGGATGACTATGCGGTGTATGCTCAGTCGGCATTTTCGAAGGAACAGAGGCTTCTGGCGGTGGGGACGGATGTGAGCACGAAGTATACTCTGCGGGGAGAAGAAACTTACCGGAAATATGCCAGATATCTGCTTGCGGTTGCACGGGCGAAAAGTGGGAATTATATGGCATTTTTCCCTTCTTACAAATTTATGGAAGAGGTATATACAACATTTGGAGAACTTCTGGTAGAGGAAGGGGCTGAGATTGACTGTATTATTCAGGCTCCTTATATGTCGGAAGAGGCAAGAGAGATTTTTCTGGAGAGCTTTGAGGAAGAACGAAATGGAAGCCTTATGGGGTTCTGTGTGATGGGAGGCATTTTCTCAGAGGGAATCGACCTGTCAGAGGATAAACTGATTGGAGCAGTGATTGTTGGAACGGGACTTCCCCAGGTATGCAGGGAGAGAGAACTGTTGAAAGAGTATTTCGATAAGAGAGGTGTCCGGGGATTCGATTATGCCTATGTATATCCGGGAATGAATAAGGTACAGCAGTCAGCAGGGAGAGTAATTCGGACAGAAGAGGATCGGGGAATTATTTTGCTTCTGGATGAGAGATTTCGGGAGCGCAGATACCAGGAAACCTTCCCGCGGGAATGGGAAGGCTTCGGGTATTGTACGGTTTCCAGTGTGGAGAAAATGATTCAGGAATTCTGGGAAGAGCCTTCATCAAAATAATTCAGAAACGCTTCGGCGGATCTGGAAAGCGGGAGTTTGGGATTGTATGCTGCAACCAGCTCCCGATGGGGAAGCTTTTCCGTAGTTTCTACGATGAAGAGCCCTTTTGGCTCTTCGGGAATACAATACCTTGGAACACAGGCGATACCAAGACCGATGCCTGCCAGATCAATGAGAAGGTCATTGCTGCTTAATTCAGCCTCCGGAATTAAATCCAGCTGGTGCTGCTGGAAGAAATCATGGAGAAATTCACTGGTGGTGCTTTTCTGATCCAGCATCAGGATGGGGTGGTTCAGGAGTTCTTTTAAGGTTACCGGGCGATTCTTCAGATGTGCATAGGAGTCGTTGGCAATAAATACATCCTGAAATTCCTTCACCTTTCGGGTGGTGTAGAGATTTCCAAGGTAGGCATTGGGTGCATTTGCTACGATAAAATCCACCTGTCCGTTATTCAGAAGCTCTACGCAGCGGATGGAAGTGGCGTTTGTTACTTTAATATGGACACCGGGAAATGCCTGGTGAAATTTTTCGATAAAGGGAACCAGAAAATAGCGGCAGATGGTATCACTGGCGCCGATGCGGAGCTGCCCGGCGGAGGGGGTGGTGTCCAGGAGCTGTCTTTCTCCTCTCTGAATGAAATTAACAGCCGGTTCGATGTGCCGCAGAAGAAGCTCCCCTTCCGGCGTAAGCTGTACCTTTTTGGTGCTTCGGATAAAGAGTGTCTGATTCAGCTTTTTTTCCAGAGTCTTGACGGACTGGCTGACGGCAGACTGGGAAATAAAGAGCTTTTTCGAGGCTTCGGAAAAGCTGCTTAAGGTTGCAACGTAATAAAAAACTTTATATAATTCATAATTAATATCCATGTTGAGTCCTCCTGAAGGCATTCTTGAAGTCATTATAGGTGAAAAATCCGGGAGAATCAATGATTTCAACCTGAAAACAGAGGACGAAGAAAGGAAGAAGAGATAATGAAGCAAAATGACAAAAATGGCAGACTTCAGAAAGCTTTGGGAATTATAGCGATGATGTGTCTGATTATGGCACTTCTCCTGACCAGCTTTCAGATAGCAATCTATGGTGACAGTGATTACAAATTCTACGAAAAAGAATATGCGAAATATCAGGTGACGGAAAGTCTTGGTATGGAGATGGAAGATGTGATGGATGTGACGGACAAGATGATGGCATATCTGATCGGAGAGAGGGAAGAACTGTCTGTCATCACAACGGTGGAGGGAAAAGAACAGGATTTCTTCAATGAGCAGGACCGGCTTCACATGGCGGATGTGAAGAATCTGTTTCTGGGAGGACTGAAACTCCGTTGGCTGCTTTTGGGAGTGAGCCTGATTCTGGTGGGGGTTCTTTTTATCAGGAAAGCAGATGTGAAGCAAATCCTTCCGGATGCCTATTTTAAGGCACTTGCAATTTTCGGAACACTGACAATTGTTCTGGGTGGCCTTTTTGCCTCGGATTTTAACCGGTATTTTGTGATCTTTCATAAAATCTTTTTTACAAATGACCTGTGGATTTTCGATCCGGCCACAGACTATATGATCCGGATGCTTCCGGAAGGATTTTTCTATGATATGGTGATGAGGATCGGGATGGTGTTTATAGCAGGACTTCTGCTCATCGCGGGCGGAATGTTCCTGATAAAACGAAGAAATATAGACCAGCAAAAATAAAATAAGTACAACTTATAAAAGAGTTTAATTATATTAATTACACTAATGACGAAAAATGTGATATTATAAAAAAAGAGTAGAAACATACTATCTATATTTATTCTTAATGGAGGAACTTTTATGAGCGGTGTAAAACGAGTGTATGTTGAAAAAAAGCCGGACTTTGCGGTTGCGGCAAAAGACTTGCGGCATGAGATCAGAGGATATCTTGGAATTAAAACGCTGGAGAATGTCCGTGTTCTGATTCGTTATGATGTTGAGAATCTTTCTGATGAAACGTTTGAGAAGGCATGTAACGGAATTTTCAGTGAGCCTCCGGTTGATGTATTATATAAAGAGGAATTTCCGGTAAAAGAAGGCAGCAGAATTTTCTCTGTAGAATTTCTTCCGGGACAGTTTGACCAGCGTGCAGACTCCGCAGTACAGTGTGTACAGTTTATTAAGGAGGATGAGAAGCCGGTAATCAAAACTGCAACTACTTATGTAATTGAGGGTGAGATCAGTGATGCAGAGTTTGAGGCAATCAAGAATCACTGCATTAACCCGGTGGATTCCCGTGAGACCGGAATGGAGAAGCCGGAGACGTTAGTGACAGTATTTGATGAACCTGCAGATGTTATTATTTTTGATGGATTTAAGGATATGGCAGAGGATAAACTGAAAGAACTGTATGATTCTCTGGGACTTGCCATGACATTTAAAGATTTCCTTCATATCCAGAATTATTTCAGAGGCGAGGAAAACAGAGATCCGTCCATGACAGAGATCCGCGTGCTGGATACCTACTGGTCCGATCACTGCCGTCATACCACCTTCTCTACAGAGCTTAAGGATGTAACCTTCGGCGAGGGTGATTATAGAGGAATAATTGAAGATACTTACAAACAGTATCTGGCTGACCACAGCGAGATCTTCAAGGGCAGAGAGGATAAATTTGTCTGTCTGATGGATCTGGCTCTGATGGCTATGCGTAAACTGAAAAAAGAAGGAAAGCTTCAGGATCAGGAAGAGTCTGACGAGATCAATGCCTGCAGTATTGTAGTTCCGGTTACTGTTGATGGTGTGGAGGAAGAATGGCTTGTGAACTTCAAAAATGAGACCCACAACCACCCGACTGAGATTGAGCCTTTCGGTGGAGCAGCTACCTGTCTCGGTGGAGCAATCCGTGACCCATTGTCCGGACGTACCTATGTTTACCAGGCAATGCGTGTGACCGGTGCGGCAGACCCGACCGTATCTGTAAAGGATACCATGAAGGGCAAGCTTCCACAGAAAAAACTGGTGCGTGAGGCTGCGCATGGATACAGCTCTTACGGTAACCAGATTGGTCTGGCAACCGGTATGGTAAAAGAAATCTATCATCCGAATTATGTGGCAAAACGTATGGAGATTGGTGCGGTTCTCGGTGCAGCTCCGAGAAGAGCGGTTATCCGTGAGACATCTGACCCGGGCGATATCATCATCCTTCTGGGCGGACGTACCGGACGTGATGGCTGCGGCGGTGCTACCGGTTCTTCCAAGGTGCATACAGAAGAGTCTATCGAAACCTGCGGAGCTGAGGTACAGAAGGGTAATCCGCCGACAGAGCGTAAGATCCAGAGACTTTTCCGCAGAGAAGAAGTAAGTAAATTAATTAAAAAATGTAATGACTTTGGTGCAGGCGGTGTATCCGTAGCAATCGGAGAGCTGGCTGACGGTCTTAGAGTTGATCTTGATAAAGTGCCGAAAAAATATGCAGGTCTGGACGGAACAGAGATTGCGATTTCCGAGTCACAGGAGCGAATGGCAGTCGTTGTTGATCCGAAAGATGTGGCAGAATTCATGGGCTATGCAAAAGAGGAAAACCTGGAGGCAGTAGAGGTTGCAGTTGTAACAGAGAGCCCGAGACTGGTACTTTCCTGGAGAGGAAAAGAAATCGTAAATCTTTCCCGTGCATTCCTGGATACCAATGGAGCACATCAGGAAACTACGGTTGCAGTTGATATTCCAAACAGAGCTGACAGCATTCTGACTGACAAAGTGGAAGTAGAAGATGTGAAGGCGAAATGGTTAGAGACATTGAGAGATCTGAATGTCTGCTCACAGAAGGGTCTGGTGGAAATGTTCGATGGTTCTATCGGTGCCGGTTCTGTATTCATGCCTCATGGCGGAAAATATCAGCTTACAGAGACTCAGGCAATGGTTGCCAAACTTCCGGTTCTTAAGGGAGACTGCGATACCGTTACTATGATGAGTTATGGCTTTGATCCGTATCTGTCCAGCTGGAGTCCATATCATGGAGCTGTATATGCAGTAACCGAGTCTGTGGCTAAGATTGTGGCAGCAGGCGGAGATTATAAGAAGATCCGTTTCACTTTCCAGGAATACTTCCGTCGTATGACAGAAGATCCGCACAGATGGAGTCATCCATTTACAGCACTTCTGGGTGCATACAACGCACAGCTTGGATTTGGACTTCCATCCATCGGAGGTAAAGACAGTATGTCCGGAACATTTGAGGATATCGATGTTCCGCCTACACTTGTTTCCTTTGCAGTTGATGTGGCAAAAGAAAAAGACATTATTACACCGGAGCTTAAGAAAGCCGGAAATAAACTGGTATGGCTGCGGATTGATACAGATGAAAATGATCTGCCGGATTATGAGAAGGTTATGGATCAGTACGGCAAATTTACAGACGATATTCACAGCGGAAAGATCGTATCTGCATACGTTCCGGATCGTCATGGTGTTATTGCAGCTGTCAGCAAGATGGCATTTGGTAACGGCATGGGCGTGAAGATTGAGCACAATATGGATCCGAGAGAGCTGTTTGCTCCGGCATTCGGCGATCTGATCGCAGAGGTTCCTGCTGACAAAGTAGGTGAACTCAGCATTACCTATACTGTCATCGGTGAAGTAACAGACAATGGTACTTTCGCATATGGCGATACTGTAATCGGACTTGGCGAGGCAGAAAGTGCATGGAAAGAGACTCTGGAGAAGGTATTTAAAACAAACTCCGGTACCCAGGATGGACCGACAGCTCACTTCTTTGCAGGAAAAGAGACTGAGGAAGGAAAGCTTGAGGAGGATGGATGCTATCATGCAAAGAAGGTACACATCTGCAGTCATAAGATTGCACAGCCGACCGTATTTATTCCGGTATTCCCAGGAACAAACTGTGAGTACGACAGTGCAAGAGCTTTTGAGCGTGCCGGTGCAAAAGTAATCACGAAAGTATTCAAGAACATGGATGCGGCAGATATTATTGACTCCGTAAATGTATTTGAAAAAGCAATCGGAGAATCCCAGATTATCATGTTCCCGGGAGGATTCAGTGCAGGTGATGAACCGGATGGTTCTGCGAAATTCTTTGCAACTGCATTCCAGAATGCAAAGATGAAGGAAGCAGTAGAAAAGCTTCTGAACGAGAGAGATGGTCTGGTACTTGGTGTTTGTAATGGATTCCAGGCTCTGGTAAAACTGGGACTGGTACCGAACGGAGCTATCACAGGACAGGATGACAATTCTCCGACTCTGACATACAATACCATCGGCCGTCATATTTCCAAGATGGTATATACCAAAGTGGTAACCAACAAATCACCATGGCTCCAGATGGCAGAACTTGGCGGTGTATACACCAATCCTGCATCCCACGGTGAGGGACGTTTCGTTGCAAATGATGAGTGGCTTGCAAAATTATTTGCAAATGGACAGGTTGCTACCCAGTACTGTGATCCGGAAGGAAATATTACAATGGATGAGGAATGGAATGTCAATGGTTCTTACTGTGCTATCGAGGGTATTACCAGCCCGGATGGACGTGTGCTTGGTAAGATGGCTCATTCCGAGCGTCGCGGACGTTCCGTTGCAATGAATATCTATGGAGAACAGGATTTGAAGATATTTGAATCTGGCGTTGCATATTTTAGATAAAAAAGTTGAAAGTGATAGGATAAAACAGCGAAAGATTGCAGGAAACGAAAAAAAAGTTGCAAAAAAATGGAAAAAATTAAAAAAATGTCTTGTGTTTTGCGCCATATTACTTTAATATGGTAAAGGACAAAGGCGTCAGAAAAAGAGTGGGCTCCAGAGTCTGCTCTTTTTTTATGAAAAAGCGAATGCTATGCGTTTTCAGACTTTGTGTATTAATCATATTTGAGGAGGAAAAGACGATGTCATATGTAGATGAGGTCATTCAGAAAGTAATTGAAAAGAATCCGGCAGAACCTGAATTTCATCAGGCAGTAAAGGAAGTACTGGAATCACTGAGAGTTGTAGTTGAGGCAAATGAAGAGAAGTATAGAAAAGACGCTCTTCTGGAAAGACTCGTTGAGCCTGAGAGACAGATCAAATTCCGTGTACCGTGGGTAGATGATAAGGGACAGGTACAGGTGAACACAGGTTACCGTGTACAGTTCAACAGCGCAATCGGACCATACAAGGGAGGATTACGTCTTCACCCATCCGTTAACCTTGGTATTATCAAATTCCTTGGTTTCGAGCAGATTTTCAAAAACTCCTTAACAGGTCTGCCAATCGGCGGTGGTAAAGGTGGTTCTGACTTTGACCCGAAGGGCAAATCCGACAGAGAGGTAATGGTATTCTGCCAGAGCTTTATGACAGAGTTGTGTAAATATATTGGAGCTGACACAGATGTACCGGCCGGTGATATCGGAACAGGTGCAAGAGAAATCGGTTATATGTTCGGACAGTATAAGAGAATCCGCGGATTATATGAAGGTGTTCTGACAGGTAAGGGATTAAGCTACGGCGGTTCTCTGGCAAGAACAGAGGCTACAGGTTATGGACTTCTGTACCTCACAGAAGAAATGCTGAAGCTGAACGGACAGGAGATTGCCGGCAAGACTGTTGCTGTATCCGGTTCCGGTAACGTAGCAATTTACGCTACACAGAAAGCTCAGCAGCTGGGAGCTAAGGTTGTAACTGTAAGTGATTCTACCGGTTGGGTATACGATCCGGAAGGAATCGATGTGGAAGCACTGAAAGAAATCAAAGAAGTAAAACGTGCAAGACTGACAGAGTACAAGAACTACCGTCCGAATTCCGAGTACCATGAGGGAAGAGGCGTATGGAATGTGAAAGTTGATATTGCACTTCCATGTGCAACTCAGAATGAGTTACACCTTGAGGATGCAAAGGCTCTGGTTGCAAATGGATGTATCGCAGTTGCAGAGGGAGCTAACATGCCTACTACACTGGAAGCTACAGAGTACCTGCAGAAGAATGGTGTGTTATTTGCACCTGGTAAAGCTGCAAACGCCGGTGGTGTTGCTACATCTGCACTTGAGATGTCACAGAACAGCGAGAGATTAAGCTGGACATTCGAAGAAGTTGACAGCAAGCTTAAGAACATCATGGTAAATATCTGCCACAACATGGCTGATGCTGCAAAGAAATACGGAGCAGAAGGCAACTATGTTGTAGGAGCTAACATTGCAGGATTTGAGAAAGTTGTAGACGCAATGACAGCACAGGGAATTGTATAAAAAAGTTACATTTTGCAGGCACGAAAGTGCCTGCTTTTTGTTGCCATGCATACGCCAAAAAGGTCCGATTAACATTATTTGAAAGGAATCGGTCGTCTCACGCATATTATATATGTAAGGCCTTAAGGAGTGAACATATATGTCGAAAGAAGAATTTGTAACCTTTGCAGAAAAGTACATGGATACCATATATCGAGTGGCATATAGCTGGACAAAGAATCCCGATGACGCAGGACGTTTTAATACAACTATACAAAACAACTAAGGAATTTGAATCGGATTCCCATTTAAAGAACTGGTTAATCAGAGTCACTGTCAATCAATGCAAAATGCTGTTCCGATCCCCATGGAATAAAATGGAGGATATTGGAGAATATGCAAATACTCTTGGATTTGAAGAGGAAAGTCATCTGGAGCTGTTCCAGGCTGTTATGAATCTGGACAAGAAATACAGAGTACCAATACTGTTCCGAGCAAAGGCCAGGTTAAAAGATTATCTGAAGGAGGAGTAAGAAAATGACAGATAAAGAAAAATTCCAGAGAGTTTTTGATAAACTGCATGCTTCTCCGGATGTATTGACGGAGGTGCTGAATATGACGACAAATGAGAAGGTTGTTCCGATTAGAAAGAAACATTTTATCTCTAAAGTAGCTGTAGCTATAGCGGCATTCGTACTCGTGGTTGGATCCGGAAGTGCAGCCTATGCTATGGATCTTGGTGGTATCCAGAGAATTGTGCAGGTATGGATCCACGGTGATCAGACAGACGCTACATTTACTGTAGAAAATGGAAGTTATACACTTGATTATAAGGATGCAGATGGTAATGACGTTCATCAGGAAGGTGGCGGTGTTGCATATGAGAACGGTGTGGAAAGACCATTAACTGATGAGGAATTACTGGAAGAATTAAGTATGCCGGATGTTGAATATAAAGAGGACGGAACAGTATGGGTTTACTACATGGACCAGAAAATGGAAATAACAGATAAATTTGAAAATGATATCTGCTATGTGAAGCTGGAGGTTGATGGGAAAACACAGTATATTACAGTTAAGTACCAAAATGGTTTTGCCATAAGTCCTCATGGTTACGTTCAGCCATCAGAGTTTAACTAAGTTGTGAAAAGGAAAATAAAAAACCTATGTTAATTGTGTTTATTATAATTATCTCTGTTATTGCGCTTGTCACATTTTCAGTTTTAGTTTTACGTCTGATAAACAGCAATAAAAATAAAATTGATACCGAAAGCGGAATTCAAGAATCTACATACATAGATATAGACGGAATGAAACAATACATTCAGATACGTGGAGAAAGCACCGAAAATCCTGTTATGATTTTCATTCACGGTGGTCCGGCAAGTCCTATGGGATATGTATCTGCTTATTATCAGAGGGAACTCGAATCCGAACTTACTATTATTAATTATGACCAGCGTGGATGCGGCAGAACTTACTACGCCAATGATTGCAATGCAAATGCTGACATAGATTTGCTTGTTAATGACCTTAATGTAATTGTTGAGTATGTAAAAGAACGCTTCGGCAAGAAGAATGTAATTATTGCAGGTCATTCATGGGGAACTGTAATTGGCAGTATCTATGTGCAAAAATATCCTGAAAATGTAAACTGCTATATCGGTATCAGTCAGATTACTAATCTTTATAAAAACAAACTGAACGTTGCACGAACGGCTCTTGAAAAAGATGAAATCAAAGGAACAGAGGATGAGCAAAAACTTACAGAACTTATCAAAAGAATGAGTCGAGTTAATGACTATAATGATATGTCGCTTGACGACCTCAGTCAGCTTGTTACTGCCACATCAAAATACATTGCCTGTGAAGGGGAAATGTCGGGGCTTTCTCAGATGATTACAGGCATTACTTCTCCTGATATGAATTTTGATGATATGAAATGGTTTATGTTACAAATGAATACGGAGAAATTCTTTGCTCAAAATAAAGGAATAATGGAGTATGCTTTCTTTGGTTTTGATATTAATCTGATTTCAAAAACCTATAATGTGCCTGTATATTATCTTGCCGGCAAAGGCGATTATGCTGTTTGTCAGGAAGATGCCCAAGCTTATTATGAAAATATAGAAGCACCTGATAAAGCCTTTTATTGGATTGAAAATGCAGGTCACAGTATGTTTATGGATAATCCGAAACTGTATTGTGATACAGTAAAAAATATTTTATCCAAAACAGAAAAATCAGCATAAGAATAAATGGAAAAGGTTGTCCGTGTGAGGGAAACCTTTTTATATAAATTGTAGAAAAAAACGCAATTATTTAATCGATTTGAAAAAAATAAAAAATTTTGAAAAAACCTATTGACATTTAGCGACAAATAATAGTATAATAGCGAAGCAAGGTTGAGGCAAGCAAACAAAGCGAGCACAACCGAAAAGCCGGGATCTTAGCTCAGCTGGGAGAGCATCTGCCTTACAAGCAGAGGGTCACAGGTTCGAGCCCTGTAGGTCCCATTTGCAACAAAAGATTGTTGCAACACAAACTAAATATGGCGGGATAGCTCAGTTGGCTAGAGCACACGGTTCATACCCGTGGTGTCGCTGGTTCAAATCCAGTTCCCGCTACTCGCGTGAAACGCGACATCAAGAGACAGAGTAATCTGTCTCTTATTTTGTGTTGTGAAAAAGCATAACATTATAGTTTATTCTTTATTTTTACGAGCTGAATTCCTGGCAATTATAACAGCAAGCATATCGCCCAGCGCTGTGAGGTTTGTGGCGAGTATTGCAAGTTCATCCTCAGAAAGACATACGGAGAGTTTACAGGCAATTGTTGAGAGGAGATAGAGATCAGAGCAATTATTCATAATATACTGACACCAAAGCACTTTTGATTTATATTATGCGGAATTATGAAATTTGTTTGGGGATAAAACTTCAAGAAGTTGGGAACATATCAAAATAACTGTTTAGATTACGTGTCAGATTTTAATTTTTAATTTTTTACATGTAGAAAAATTGTAGTCCTACGTGTGGGATAGGAAAAAAGACATTTTTCCACGTAAAAAATAACGAAAGATACGTGTGAAAGGGAAAAATTAGTAGTTTCCCACGTAGAGAATGCCTAAAACTACGTGTCAGATGGAAGAAAAGTAATTATTCCACGTAAAAAGGGGCGTTGCAAAATAGATGAATAGTCTATTGAGTAGTCATTCACTTTTGCAGCCCCTTCATATGTTTTAGTGTTTCTAAACCATGCCAGTATTAAATTACTTCCAGCTTATCAAATCCATTCAGTAATTCTCTTACAATTGCAATCATCTTATCGCAGTCTCCCGGACGCACACCTTCCATGTTAAGAGGCATAAGAGGATCATGCAGGGAGAGACGAAGAAGCATCCAGCCCTTTACATCCTCGGAATCGAAGGAAATGCGGACTCCTTCGTAGGAATTCGGTGCTACAGCGTAGCCTGCAGCCTTTGCGCGTTCCTCGAACTGTGCCAGAACATTCTGACCATAAGATGCGAAGTCTTCGCAGGTAAGCTTCATACGATATTCCCGTTCATCAATTCCCTTTTCCAGTTTTTCAATAAAGGAACCAAGAGCTTTTCCTTCTTTTGCGGCAAGTGCAGCGGCAATCAGAAGTTTTACAGCCATGTATGCACCGTCATCCAGGTAGTAATTTTCACTTAATGCGCCGTGACCGGAGGTTTCGATGGCAAGTGGTGACAGAATACCTTCTTCATTTAAACGTTTGCACTCATTAATAACATTCTTGTATCCGCGTTTAAAACGATGATGCTTCATCTGAAGCTCTTTTTCCAGGAATACGGTCAGTCTGTCTGAGGTAACGGAATCAGTTACGATTGTACCGCCCGGATAGTCTTTTGCAAGAATTGCAGCCATCATTGCAATAATGGCATCACGATTCACTTCGGAGCCATCCGGCAAAACAGCGGACATACGGTCTACGTCTGTGTCGAAAATAATTCCCAGATCGGCATGGTTATCAAGAACAGCTTTGCGGATGGCCTCCATTGCCTGTTTGTTTTCCGGATTAGGAATGTGGTTCGGGAACATTCCGTCCGGTTCCAGGAACTGGCTTCCTGAAGTGTCTGCTCCCAGCGGTGCGAGAACCTGGTCTACGAAGAAACCGCCTGCTCCATTTCCGGCATCTACAACAATGTGAAGTCCCTTTAACGGATGCTCATAGTCTTCAGCATTTACGCCTGCACATATTTTTTTGCGAAGACTCTTGGTGTATGCATCAAGACTTCTGCAGCTTTCTGCCTTCCGGTCTGATGTAGCAGGGGTAAGTGTCTTTGCGATAGTCAGAATCTCGGTGATATCACTTTTTTCCAATCCTCCGTCGGGATTAAAGAATTTCAGACCGTTTCGGTTGAATGGAAGGTGGCTTGCGGTAATCATAACAGAACCGTCAAAGGCAAATTCCGGAAAGACCACCGTCATGAACATGGATGGAGTGGAAACCAGACCGCAGTCATAGACGGAAGCACCTGCAGTGAAAAGCCCCTGGAAGAAAGCTTCTTTCATTTTTTCAGCAGTAATACGGGAATCGTGTCCGACACCGATTCGAATATCTTTTGCCTCTTTTCCGGTACGATTGGATAACCATTGTACAAAAGCCTGTCCGATTAAGTTCACAGCATCAGGGGTAAGATTTACAGCTTCGCCTTCTACACCTTCAGCGGCAACACCTCTTACGTCACTGCCATTTTGAAGTTTCATTAAATCTACCATAATAACAATCGCTCCTTTATATTTCTTATTGTGAAAATATTGTATCACAGGAACAACTGTGTTGTAAACACAGCAGGAACCGGGCAAAATAATTGCATTGATAAAATAATCATAAAATGGTAATGTTATGGTATGCGAATGGCGGGGGAAAATAATTGATGGAAGTGAGGAATAGATATGCGTATTGGCATGGGATATGATGTTCATAAACTGGTAGAAGGAAGAGACCTGATTCTGGGTGGGGTCAGCATTCCTTACGAGAAAGGACTTTTGGGTCATTCGGATGCGGATGTGCTTCTGCATGCAATTATGGATGCTTTGTTGGGCGCGGCAGCACTTGGAGATATCGGGAAACATTTTCCGGATACGGATCCAAAATATAAAGGCGCATCCAGTATA
Source organism: Sporofaciens sp. SGI.106 (assembly GCF_050314255.1). NCBI lineage: Bacteria > Bacillati > Bacillota > Clostridia > Lachnospirales > Lachnospiraceae > Sporofaciens > Sporofaciens sp. SGI.106. The sequence continues at coordinate 23,514 of NZ_JBNPMZ010000003.1, read as the reverse complement.
AAGCTTCTGGAACATGTAGGAAGGCTGATTGATGAGAAAATGTATGTAATCGGCAACATTGATGCTACCATTATTGCACAGCGGCCGAAGATGGCACCGCACATTGAGCAGATGAGAAAAAATGTGGCGGATGCTCTGCATATTGATGTGGATCAGATTAATATTAAGGCAACGACAGAAGAAGGACTTGGCTTTACCGGATCAGGGGAAGGAATTTCTTCCCAGGCGATAGCATGCCTCGAGACTATTGCAAATTACAGTTATGCGGTTGCAACGGATGAAGAGCGCGGATGCGCAGGGTGCAACGGATGCCCTCATTCAGACAGATAACGGAAAGGCTTGGGAAGAAAAGATGGATATATACAAATTAGATAATAGTGAACGCCAGATGACCCGGGAACTATATGAAGAAATATTTTCCGAAGACAGTAAGGCATTTGTCGACTATTATTATACGGAGAAAACGAAGGATAATCAGATTTATGCAGTGAAAGAAGATGGAAAGCTTTGTGCCATGCTTCATCTGAATCCCTATACCATTCTGGTAAACGGAAATGAAAAACAGGCTCACTATATTGTGGCGGTGGCTACGAAAGAAGAGTACCGGAAAAGAGGTTTCATGTCTGCCCTTATAAAACGGGCGCTTCAGGATATGTATCAGGCGGGTGAGACCTTTACTTATCTTATGCCTGCAGCGGAGAAAATTTATCTGCCGCATGATTTCAGAACCGTATATGAGCAGGATATAAAATATTACCAACCTGGAGAAACAGAAGAAGGAATGGAAGTGTCCAAAGCCGTGGAGGCGGACTGTGAGGCTCTAGCGCAATGGGCGAATTATATGCTTGGCGGCAAATATCAGATATTTGCAAGAAGAGACGAAGCTTATTATCAGCGTCTTATTCGGGAATGTGGAAGTGACGGCGGAAGTCTTATGATATATCGGAAAAATGGTGAGATTACAGATTGTCGTCTGTACTATCCGGATGAAGAAGAGCCGAAATCTGAAAAACCGAAGATTATGGTACGGATTGTGGATGTTCGTCGAATGCTCATGTCGGTAAGGCTCAAAAGCCTTATGGCAGCATGCTTTCAGATTACAGATCCGATTATTCCGGAAAATAACCGTTGTGTAACTATCACCGGAACAGAGTTTTCGGGAGTAATGATGATGGACAGTAAGCCCGAGAACAGCGAGGGAACAATTACTGTGGCAGCACTTGCGAGTCTTCTTTTTGGTGCCAAGAGTGTGGACGAGGTGTGCGAAGAAGAAGGCGTGCAGATGTCAGAGCGGATGAAGGGTGAGATGGAGAAGATTGTGCCTCTGTCTCAGATATATTTGAATGAAGTTGTATAAAAGGGTAGGGGACGGTTCTCTGTCCTGGTTCAGTTGACGGAACCAGGACAGAGAACCGTCCCCTACCCTTTAGAAAATCTTTAGAATTCTCAGGTTTTTCTCTTAAGATTTATAGGTTATAGTATTTACAGATAAAAGAAAATCAGGGGGGATTGTTATGGAAGTGAATCATGTGCTGGTGGTGGAAGACGACAAGGAAATCCGCGAAGGCATTGAGATATATCTGAAGAGCCAGGGATATGTGGTGTTCCAGGCGGCGGATGGAGTGGAAGGACTTGAGGTGATAGAGCGGGAAGACATTCATCTGGCCATTGTGGATGTTATGATGCCGAGGATGGACGGGATTGCCATGACGGTGAAACTTCGGGAAAAATATGATTTTCCGGTTATCTTCCTGTCTGCAAAATCAGAAGAGGTAGATAAGATCATGGGGCTTAACATGGGAGCGGATGACTATGTTACGAAGCCGTTCACACCGATGGAACTTCTTGCCAGGGTGAATTCCCAGCTTCGCCGTTACCGGAAGTTCCTGGAAAAGCTGGGAGATAAGGCGGAGACTGCCAATATACATACGATCGGCGGTTTGGAGCTGAATGAGGATACCGTAGAGGTTACGGTGGATGGAGAGGCGGTGAAGCTGACTCCCATTGAATACAAGATATTGCTGCTGCTTATGAAAAACCCGGGAAGAGTATTTTCCACAGAAGAAATCTACGAACGGGTATGGAATGAGCGGGCGGTGAATACGGATACCATCATGGTACATGTGAGAAATATCCGTGAGAAGATTGAGATTAATCCGAAAGAACCGAAATATTTGAAGGTGGTGTGGGGTGTTGGATACAAAATTGAAAAACAGGCATAAATTAGCGGTTATTGTTATTTTATCAACCATATTACTGGCGGCTTCTGTGGTGGTTTCACAGTATCGGGGATGGAGTAATGAGCAGCAAAGCGCCATGCAGCAGGAAAAGCATGATGCGGTGACATCGGAAGAGTTCCTGAGTCGTTTTGCAGAGGCCAGCTATATTCTTTACAATACGGAAAATGGGAAATCGTCAGATGAGATAAGATCCGAATATTCGGGAATGGTGAGTGAATATGAGGCGTTCTATCCATATCTGGATTACGTTGTGTTGGATGAAAACCGGGAGACGGTGGAGAGAAGCACGGTTAATTCCACCCAGGGAGAGCTTTCCGAAAGCCGGCTTTATGATGAGGACTTCGCAATCGGGATGGTCATGATCTATGATGAAAATGGAATTCCCGTGGTGGGACTGAAACAGGGAGAGTATGAATCAGAGCAGGGCAGGGTACTCAGACAGGCAATCCAGAGTTTTCTGAGTACGATGAACAATGAGGATGGAGAAATAACAACAGAGGAATATGCGGAAGACACAGGAAATGCAGGAATGCCGAGAAACCGGACCTATATTTTTGCGATGACAGAGGAGAATCTGAACGAGTATCTGGCAGACTGGACATTGGAAGGAATTCACCCTTCCGATAATATGGCAAATCTAATCATGATTCTCCTTTTGCTGGTGGCAGCGACGGCGTGGGTTTATCCGTGTTTTCGCTCATGGGAAACAGGAAATGAAATCATATTCCGGGCACCGTTAGAAGTGGCTGCCATAGTACTTATGATAGTCATCACCATTGTGGCTGAAAATATGGGCTGGCTTGTTTATCGAAATGACGGCAGAGCCGACGGATCAGATTTCCTCATATGGGCGACATTGTTTGCTCTGATTTACTGGGGATCGGCCTGTTTAAGCCCTGTAAGCAGGATGGGTGTGAAGAGATATCTGAAGGAGAGATGCCTCATCGGACGTTACTGGCGCCGGGTGATTTCAGCTATCAGGCGGGGACTGAAGTTCTGTGTTGAAAAGATACGAAATGGATGCAGGAGAGCCTATCATTCCCTGGCAAATATTGATCTTCGGGAGGACGGTACAAAGACGATTGTGAAGATTGTTGTATGCAACTTTGGAATCCTGGCTGCTGTCTGTACCATGTGGTTTTTTGGAATCCTGGCACTGATTATTTACTCGGTTATTCTCTTTTTTATCCTTCGGAAATATTATCAGGACGTACAGAGGAAATATGCACTCCTTCTGGAAACAACCGGGCAGCTTGCAGCCGGTAATCTGGACGTGGAGATCAGGGAGGATCTGGGAATTTTCAATCCTTTCAAACCGGAAATAGAGAAGATTCAGAAGGGATTTAAACAGGCGGTAAATGAGGAGGTGAAGAGCCAGAAGATGAAGACGGAGCTCATTACCAATGTTTCCCACGATCTGAAGACTCCGTTGACAGCCATCATTACCTACGTGAATCTGCTGAAAGAGGAAAAGGACGAAGGGAAGAAAAAGGAATATATTGACGTGCTGGAGCGGAAGTCTCTCCGGCTTAAGGTACTGATTGAAGATCTGTTTGAGATCAGTAAAGCCAGCAGCGAGACTGCGATTCTGAACCTTGTCGATGTGGATGTTGTAAGTCTTTTTAAACAGGTGAAGCTTGAGACGGAAGAGAGATTTCGGGACACAGACATCGAATTCAGGTGCATTTATCCGGAAAAAAGGCTGATTGCATCTCTGGATAGCCAGAAAACTTACCGCATATTTGAAAATCTTCTGGTAAATATTTCAAAATATGCACTTCCGCATACGAGAGCCTACGTAGAGATACTGGAGTGCGATGGGATGGCGGTTGTACGGATGAAGAATGTTTCCAGAGAAGAATTAAATTTCAATCCGGATGAGATTACAGAGCGTTTCGTTCGGGGAGATGCATCCCGAAATACGGAAGGAAGCGGACTTGGCCTTGCAATTGCAAAAAGCTTTACGGAGCTTCAGAAAGGAAAATTTCGGATAGAGACAGAGGCAGACCTTTTCAAGGTTGAAATTCAGTTTTTGTTGAAAAAGGCATAAATAAAAGTACATAATTGATGGATTTTAAACAATGGTTGACAAAATCCCGTTTTTCACATAGTATAGTCTATAGTGATATTTGGTAAAGACGAAGAACGGAAAGAGTAACGGGATTCTGGAACTGACAGAGAGAGATTGTCACCGGCTGAAAGCAATCTTAAGGAACACACCTGTGAAGTGCATCCGGGAGTCGATCCGGCGAAGAACGACCAGTAGCCGGGTACGTAGGGCATGCGTTAAATGCAAAGGAGTGGAGGGCTTTTTTGAAAAGTTCTCTAATAAGAGTGGAACCGCGGATTATTTCGTCTCTTACGCTGTGTGGCGTAAGAGACGTTTTTTCGTCTGGTAGAGATTGCGGTCATCCGGATGAAAATCCCGAGATTGTGCTTGCGCAAATCCCGGGAGATTCATACGGATAGTTGCAGGGCACCTGCGACTGAGTGAGCGAAGCTCACGAAGTGACCGCAAACAGTATCTGGGATTTCACTCATGAAAGTAAGGAAAAGGAGGTTATTCTGAATGGGATTATTAAAATACGTGAAGGAGGAACTGCAGGTTATTAAGGAACGCGACCCGGCGATCAAGTCTAATATGGAAGTATTCCTTTACCCCAGTTTCAAGGTTATCATGAGCTATCGGGTAGCTCATAAGCTTTATATGAAGAAACATTATTTTCTGGCCCGGTGGATATCTCAGCGGGCAGCAAGAAAAACAGGAATTGAGATTCATCCGGGAGCAAAGATTGGAAAAGGACTCTTTATTGACCACGGAACCGGTGTTATTATAGGAGAGACCACAGAAATCGGCAATAACGTAACTCTTTACCAGGGTGTGACCCTTGGAGGAACGGGTAAAGAAAAGGGCAAACGTCATCCGACCCTGAAGGATAATGTAATGGTAAGCGCCGGAGCGAAGATCCTTGGCTCCTTTACCATCGGTGAAAATTCCAAAATCGGTGCCGGAAGCGTCGTGCTGAAGGAAGTGCCGCCGAATTGTACTGTTGTTGGAGTGCCGGGACGTATCGTCAAGATGGGGGATCAGAAAATCCCCCGCTCAGACATGGATCAGGTGCATCTGCCTGACCCGATCAGTAATGATATCCGGGCATTGCAGGACGATAATGTCCGTCTTTTAAAACGGGTAAATGAACTGGAAAAATGCATGAAAAATATAGAGAAAAAACAGGAGGACGAACATGAAACTTTATAACACAATGAGCAAAAGAAAAGAAGAATTTGTTCCGGTAGAGGAAGGAAAGGTAAAGATGTATGTCTGCGGACCTACCGTCTATAACTTTATTCATATCGGAAATGCGAGACCGATGATCGTATTTGACACGGTGCGCAGATATTTCGAATACAAGGGTTATGATGTAAATTATGTATCCAACTTTACAGATGTGGATGATAAGATTATCAAAAAGGCAATCGAAGAAGGTGTGTCTGCTGATGAGATCTCCAAACGTTATATTGCAGAATGCAAGAAGGATATGGAAGGAATGAATATTAAGCCTGCAACCAAGCATCCTCTGGCTACAGAGGAGATCTGCGGCATGGTAGATATGATCGGTACTCTGATTGAAAAAGGCTATGCGTATGAGAAGAACGGAACGGTATATTTCCGTACCAGACAGTTCAAAGATTATGGAAAACTCTCCCACAAGAATCTGGATGATCTGCGTTCCGGTAACCGTTCCCTCCTGGTAAGCGGTGAGGACGAGAAGGAAGATCCGTTGGATTTTGTACTCTGGAAACCGAAGAAAGAGGGAGAACCTGCATGGGAGTCACCATGGTGCGACGGTCGTCCGGGCTGGCATATTGAGTGTTCTGTTATGTCCAAGAAATATTTAGGTGAGCAGATTGATATTCACGCAGGTGGAGAAGATCTGGTATTTCCACACCATGAAAATGAGATCGCTCAGAGTGAGGCGGCAAACGGCAAAGAATTTGCAAAATACTGGATGCACAATGCATTTTTAAATATCGATAACCGTAAAATGAGTAAATCTCTGGGCAACTTCCGCACCGTTCGTGAGATCAGTGAGCAGTATGATCTTCAGGTCCTGCGTTTCTTCATGCTGAGCGCTCACTACAGAAGTCCGCTGAATTTCAGTGCTGATCTGATGGAAGCTTCTAAGAATGGTCTGGAGAGAATTGTCAATGCGGCAGCCAACCTGAAATATATTATGGAAAATGCGGCAGCAGCTGAGATGACGGATGCAGAGAAGGAAGCACTGGAGAAGACGCAGGAGTATGTAAAGGCATTTGAGGATGCAATGGACGATGATTTCAATACAGCTGATGCGATCGCAGCAGTCTTCGACCTGGTTAAATATGCCAATACAACTGCAAAGGCTGAAGTCTCTTCTAAAGAGTACGCAAAGGCATTGCTTGATCTGCTTGTGAAGCTTACAGATGTGCTTGGTCTGATTGTGGATAAGAAAGAGGAACTTCTGGCAGAGGATATCGAGGCATTGATCGCAGAACGTCAGGCAGCACGGAAAGAGAAGAACTTTGCCCGTGCGGATGCAATTAGAAATGAATTACTGGAAAAAGGTATTATTCTGGAAGATACCCGAGAAGGAGTAAAATGGAAAAAGGCATAGAATGGCAGTTTGATTCCTTGATGCAGGAGATGTTCCATATGCAGGAGGTGGATATTCACACATATTCACCTCTTGCTTTGGCATTTATCGGAGACTGCGTCTTTGATTTGATTATTAAGAGCCTGGTTCTGAATCAGGGAAATAAGCAGGTACAGAAGCTTCACAGAGAGACCAGCCGGATCGTGCAGGCATCCTCCCAGTCACAGATGATGCGGGAGATTCAGGATCATCTGACGGAAGAGGAGCATGCGGTATATAAGCGGGGGAGAAATTCCAGGACGGTTACTCCGGCGAAAAATCAGTCGGTGACGGATTACCGCCGTGCAACCGGATTTGAGGCGCTGATCGGTTATCTGTATCTGAAAAAGGAATGGAAGCGGATTCTGGAGCTGGTGAAGATCGGACTGGATTCGCTGGAAGAAAATCATTTAACAGAAAAAGATGGAGAATAAATATGGGTGAAAAGCGAACGTTTAAGAATACAGAGGAAAACGGACTTGTTGTAGAAGGACGTAATGCGGTACTGGAGGCATTTCGCTCCGGAAGACCGATTGATAAACTGTATGTGCTGGATGGCTGTCAGGACGGACCCATCCGGACGATTGTGCGGGAAGCGAAGAAGCATGACACGATTATACAGTTCGTGGATAAGGAGCGACTGGCTCAGCTGTCCGAGACGGGAAAGCATCAGGGAGTGATCGCCCATGCGGCAGCCTATGAATATGCGGAAGTTGAGGACATGCTGGAACTTGCAAAAGAGCGCGGGGAAGATCCATTTCTCATTCTTTTGGATAATATTGAGGATCCGCACAATCTGGGAGCAATCATCCGTACCGCCAATCTTGCAGGTGCGCATGGAGTCATTATTCCCAAGCGCCGTGCAGTGGGACTGACAGCAACGGTGGCAAAGACATCTGCAGGAGCGCTAAACTATACTCCGGTTGCCAAGGTGACGAACCTGGTGAAGACTATGGAAGAGCTGAAGGAAAAAGGCCTGTGGTTTGTATGCGCGGACATGGGTGGAGAGTCCATGTATCAGCTGAATCTGAAAGGCCCCATTGGTCTGGTGATTGGAAATGAGGGAGAGGGTGTCGGCCGTCTCGTGAGAGAGACCTGTGATTTTGTGGCAAGCATCCCTATGAAAGGTGACATTGATTCTCTGAATGCGTCGGTGGCAGCGGGAGTTCTGGCATACGAGATCGTGCGTCAGAGACTTACCCGGTAGGGCGCTGGTTCACTCTGGCATCCTGAAGGGAAAGATTTGGAATATGAGGAAATAATATGGCAAATTATGAGACCATGACGGATGAACAGCTGATTCGTAATCTTCAGAATGGTGAGAAGGAGATTATGAATTATATCATGGAAAAATATAAAGGTCTGGTGCGCAGGGAAGCCAAGGCAGTCTATCTTCTGGGCGGGGAAAATGATGACCTGATTCAGGAAGGGATGATCGGGCTCTTTAAAGCGGTACAGGATTATGATGTAAATCAGAATGTGTCATTTTACAGCTTTGCGAAGCTGTGTATTACCAGACAAATGTACAGTGCGATTACAGCTTCCAAGCGGAAGAAACATCTTCCTCTGAATTCCTATGTGTCATTATATGATAAAGCGGAGGGAGAAAAAAGCGAGAGAGTGCTGGACACTATAGAAGCGGGCGGAGAGACCAATCCGGAGGAAATCCTGCTGAGCAAAGAGAATATCCGGAATCTGGAGGAGGAGCTGGATGCTCAGCTCAGTGAGCTTGAAAAAAGGGTTCTGTATCTGCATCTTCTGGGTACGGATTACAGAACGATTGCCGGTCTTCTGGATAAAAGCCCCAAAACGGTAGATAATGCCCTGCAGAGAATTAAGAACAAAGCAGAAAAAATAGTAGAAGAGATGGGGCATTAACTGAATAAAGATAAGATTTAGAGAAAGCGGTTTGAATGAGAAAATTATTCGAGCCGTTTTTTTGTTATTTAAATTAATTTACATAAAAATATATGTAAACTATTGAAAAGCGGTGAATTATGTAATATAATACGTGCAATAAGAGATTTACATAAAATAAAATCAATTAGAAAAGGTAAGTGTATGAAAAGAAATAAAAAAGAAAAAAACCTGTTTTCGCTTGGATTCGTTCTGATTGCATTTTTCTGCAGTGTCTGTATCTGTTCTGCGAAAGAGAACGCTGAATGGTTGTGCAGTATTACGCTGGAATTACAGGATACCGGGATGATGAAGGGAAATTACGGGTTTCAGGTCTATCGGATCGGAGAAGCAGAGATGGAAGGGGAACTTCGATACCGTCTGATGAATGTCTATCAATATCTGGGTGTGGATTTGAATCAACTGTATCTGGCCGGGCAGCAAAGAGAGGCAGCCCGAAGGTTCAGATCCGCACTGTCTCTGTCGACTCTCATCAGGGAAGGGTGTACGGATCAGGAAGGAAAGCTATGTTTTGAGTCAATGAGCCCGGGAGTCTATCTGGTCATACAGTCTGATTATCCATCCGATATAGAAATAGAGCCATTTCTTGTATTTCTGCCCTATTACATAGATGGAGGATGGGAATATCATCCTCGAATCGCACCGAAGGTAAGCAATTATACAGAAAAAACTGTCAATGAAATCTGGGATAAAGGGGCGAAAACCGGAGACAGTCCGGAAATGCAAATATATCTTGCTTTGATATTTGGAAGTTTGATGACGGCAGCTGGTGTGACGATGAAGAGAGGGTGGGACGGTGGAAGAAAAGAAACTGAGATTAAATAGAGGAACAATTACCTGCTGTGTGATATTTATCCTGTGTATCGCTGTTATGGATTACCCTTTTGTGGCGCGCTTGTATAACGAATGGGTGCAGGGTGAGGTGGCGCTGAATTATAAGAGCAGGACGAAAAATGCCAGAGAGGACTGGGAGGCACAGTGGGAGCAGGCGGTGGAATATAATCGGAGGCTTGCCAGTGGAACCGGAGATCCGGAACCGGTTCTACTGGAAGATGCAGGGGAGGATGATGTGATGGCTCTGATCGAGATACCGAAGATACGTGTATCCCTGCCGGTATATCAGGGAACATCTCAGGCTGTACTGCAGAAAGGAGCCGGGCATCTGGAAGGGTCATCTCTCCCCACGGGAGGATCCGGGACCCATACAGTTATATCGGCACATCGTGGGCTGCCGGACTGCAGGATGTTCACTGATCTGGATCAGATGAAGGCGGGAGATGTATTTTTTATCCACTTTCTTCAGGAAATCCTGGCTTATGAGGTGACGGAGACTGAGATTGTGCGGCCGGATCAGACGGAATCACTGGCAATCTGCGAAGGTGAGGATCTGGCAACTTTGGTTACCTGTACTCCTTATGGGATTAACACTCATCGAATGTATGTGCATGGAAGGAGGATCCCTTATGAGGATTCCTTAAGGGATGCGGCATTTCGGGAAGGAAAGAAAGGCTGGTGGATACAGTACTGGTGGATCGCGGCAACGATAGCCCTCCTTGGGTGGATGGGAATATTGCTGGCGCTTCTGAATAAAACAGAGGGGAGGAGAGAGACGGACATGAAGTGAAGATTATATTTGTATTAGTGAAAAACCATAACAACATTGTGTATTAAAAAAGGAGGATGATGAATATGAAGAAAAAGCAAAAGACAGTGAGATGGATAGCAGGTATCATGGTTTTATTTTTGATGGGGACACTGATGGTGGGATTCGGATTCCTGATGCCAGTAACGGCACGGGCAGCCGGTAATACTGTCATTGATGGTACGGCATCGACCGGAAGTTTGAAGATTATCCGGACGGATAACACTCCGGAGCGTACACCACTTGGAGGAGCGAAATACTCCATTTACAGGATCATGAGTCTGACACCGGGGACAGCATCCGGAGAATTTGCTGCCTATGAAAAAGAAGATGCCTTCCGGGATGTTCTGCAGGGAGTAGAGCCGGATCAGCTTCTGGGAGAATATTCGGCAGAGGAGTTGGATGCCCTTGCGGTGGATCTGGAGGCAGCATCGGTGAATGCGGAAGCAGAACAAACGAAAGCAACATCAGGAACAGGTATTTGTGAATTTTTCAGTCTCCCACTTGGCTATTATCTGGTAGTGGAGACGAAGGCGCCTGCCGGATACATTGCGGGCAGCCCCTTCCTTGTAGCGATTCCGTCTGCCGATAATTATGAGACCGGAGCAGAGGGAACACAGTGGGTTTACGATGTAGAGGTTATGCCAAAGAGCGGGGAGATATCCATTCACAAAAAGCTTGCGGATACGGTAGATGGAAGTGTGGCGGCCGATGACTTTGTACAATATGTTGTGACAGCGGAGATTCCGGATTACACAGATAATTATGAAAGCCCTGTATTTGAAATACGGGATATTATGAGTGACGGGCTGGAGGTTCAAAATGATGGAACTCACGGGATCACAGTTAAAGTAGGAGACGCTCCGGTGTTAGCGTCAGACACTACATATACGATGGCAGCCGAAAATAAGACAGGTAACGAGGCGGATCTGGTCATTTCTTTCCAGAATGCTTATATTAAAGCAAATACGGGAAGCCATGTTGAAGTAACCTATTATGCCAAGGTAACAGACCGGGCAGTGATGGGAACAGCCGGAAATCCGAATAAGGCGGTTTTGGTTTACAACAGTAAACCGGGAACAGAGGCGACGGCAGAATCTTCGGAAATACGGGTATACAGTTTTGGAATCCGGGTGGAGAAGTATGCCGGTTCCAATCAGGCCTTAAATGGTGCGCAGTTTGAGCTATATGAAGACGCTGCGCTGACCAGGCAGATCGGTGTGGCAAAGACGACGGATGAGACCGGTATCCTGAATTTTGAACGGTTGGATGAGGGTGTTTATTATCTGAAGGAAACGAAGGCGCCTGCCGGTTATACACTGCTTACGAATCCGGTTAAAATAGAGATTACAGCCAGTAAAACAAATGGAATCGCTTCGGGAGGCCATACTCTTAAGGTGAATGATAAAGACATACTGGAAACACAGGGAATATTTGTGACAAGATTGGACAGCACTTCCGGTATATCTACGGTGGCGGTAAAAAATCAGAAAGGCTTTTCCTTACCGGCCACAGGAGGACGGGGAATTCTGTTATTTCTATTCGTGGGAATGTCGGGAATTGCAGCAGTTACTGTTGGTGTGATCCGCCAGAGTGGGAAGAAGAGATAACACAGAATGCGCAAAAAAAGAGCATCACATCTTAACTAAATTAAAATGCAACACTCATTTGAAAGCTGTCGAGCGGAATCGAACCGCCGACCTCCGCCTTACCAAGGCGACGCTCTACCGACTGAGCCACGACAGCACGCATATTTCATATGCAACGTGATTAATATACAATACAAAGTGGTGGTTTGTCAATGGGAAAATGAAAATAATTCTACGGTATTGTCGAACTTTTAGAAGTATGATAAGATAAAACACATGATTAGACTAAAATTTCAGGGAGGGCGCCATGGGAGAAGAAGTGGTTTCTAAAAATTTTATTGAACAGGAAATAGATAAAGATCTGGCGGAGGGTGTTTATTCAGAGGTGTGTACCCGTTTTCCACCGGAGCCGAACGGATATTTGCATATCGGACATGCTAAGTCCATTCTGCTGAATTCCGGACTGGCAAAAAAATATAATGGAACTTTCCACCTTCGGTTTGATGATACGAACCCTATGAAGGAGGATACGGAATTCGTTGAGTCCATTAAGGCTGATGTTGAATGGCTGGGAGCCGATTTTAAGGATCATCTGTATTTTGCTTCAGATTATTTTGATATTATGTATGAATGTGCGGTAAAGCTGATTAAGAAAGGTAAGGCATTCGTATGTGACCTTACTCCGGAAGAGATGAGAGAATATCGTGGAACTCTGAAAGAGCCTGGAAAGAACAGTCCGTACCGTGACCGTTCCGTTGAAGAGAACCTGCGTCTGTTTGAGGAGATGAAGGAAGGAAAATATAAGGATGGAGAGAAGGTTCTCCGTGCAAAAATTGATATGGCATCTCCGAACATTAATATGCGTGATCCGGTTATTTACCGTGTGGCACATATGAGCCATCATAACACAGGTGACAAATGGTGCATTTATCCAATGTACGATTTTGCACATCCGATTGAAGATGCTGTAGAGAAAATCACACATTCTATCTGTACTCTGGAATTCGAAGATCACCGTCCACTTTATGACTGGGTGGTTCGTGAGTGTGAGTTTGACCCGGCACCGAGACAGATTGAGTTCGCTAAGATGTATCTTACAAATGTGGTTACCGGAAAGCGTTATATTAAGAAGTTAGTACAGGATGGTGTTGTGGACGGATGGGATGATCCGCGTCTTGTGACCATTGCTGCCCTCAGAAGAAGAGGATTTACACCGGAGTCACTGAAGATGTTCGTGGATCTCTGCGGAGTATCCAAGGCACAGGGTTCTGTAGATTATGCGATGCTGGAGTACTGTATCCGTGAGGATCTGAAGATGAAGCGTCCGCGAATGATGGCTGTTCTGGATCCGATCAAACTTGTGATCGATAATTATCCGGAAGGGGAAGTAGAGTACCTTGATGTGGATAATAATCTGGAGAATGAAGAACTGGGCAAGAGAAAGGTTCCGTTCTGTCGGGAACTTTATATTGAACGCGATGACTTTATGATCGAGCCTCCGAAGAAATACTTCCGTCTGTTCCCTGGCAACGAAGTTCGCCTGATGCATGCATATTTTGTGAAATGCGAAGGCTATGAGACGGATGAAAATGGTAATGTAACGGTGGTACACTGTACTTATGATCCGGAGACAAAGTGTGGAACCGGCTTTACAGGCAGAAAGGTGAAGGGAACCATTCACTGGGTACCTGCTCCATATGCAAAACAGGTGGAAGTGCGTCTGTATGAGAATCTGATCGATGAAGAAAAAGGTGTCTATAATGAAGAGGATGGTTCTATGAATCTGAACCCGAATTCACTGGAGGTTCGTAAGAACTGTTTCGTGGAGCCAAGCTTTGATGACGCAAAGCCATATGACAGCTTCCAGTTTGTGAGAAACGGATATTTTTGTATTGATGCTAAGGATTCTAAGGAGGATGCACTGGTATTTAATCGTATTGTATCTCTGAAGAGTTCCTTTAAGTTGCCGAAATAACAGAGAATGAATGAACTGACGATTAATCTGAAATCAAAGGATAAAGCGCCGCTTTATGAACAGATATACCAGTATATCAAGGAGAATATTCAGAGTGGTAAGATTCCATACGGAGAGAAGCTGCCATCCACAAGGGCTCTGTCCAGACATCTGGAAGTAAGTAGAAGCACGGTAGAGCTTGCATATGAGCAGCTTCTGTCAGAAGGATATGTGGAGACGGAACCCTGCCGTGGCTATTATGTGGCACAGATCGAGGAACTCTATCACCTGGATGCGATGGAAGTTTCGCCGGATACGGAACAGAAGCAACAGGAATCCAAAAGGAAATACCGCTATGATTTTACACCGAATGGAGTGGATCTGAAGAGTTTTCCATATAATGCATGGAGAAAGCTGTCCAGGGAAATCCTTTCAGATGACAGGGTGGAGTTGTTCCGCTCCGGAGATTCCATGGGAGAATACAGTTTTCGTAAAGCTATCTGCACCTATCTGTACCAGGCGAGAGGGGTAAACTGTACGCCCTCACAGATTATTGTAGGAGCTGGAAGTGATTATCTTCTGATGCTTCTGTGTGCCATTTTAGGCAGAGAGCATATAGTTGCAGTGGAGAATCCGACATATAAACAGGCTTACCGGCTTTTTCGAAGTCTGTCATATAAAGTGGTTCCTGTAGATATGGACCGCTATGGTATGAAAGTGGAAGAACTGCGGGGAGAAGATGCAGATATTGCCTATGTGACTCCGTCCCACCAGTATCCTACGGGAATCGTAATGCCGATTAAAAGGCGGATGGAGCTTTTGCGGTGGGCAGATGATGCAGATGGCAGATACATTATTGAGGACGATTACGATAGTGAATTTCGATACAAGGGAAAACCCATACCGGCTCTTCAGGGATATGACCGGCATGAGAAAGTGGTGTATCTGGGAACATTTTCCAAATCTATTGCACCGGCTCTTCGCCTTAGCTATATGGTACTGCCCAGGCCGCTTTTGAAGAACTATGAGGCGAACTGCCGCTTTGTGAATTCTACGGTTTCCAAGGTGGATCAGTTGATTGTCCAGAGATTTATTGAAGAGGGTTATTACGAACGTCATCTGAATAAGACCCGTGCACTGTATAAAAGTCGTCATGATCAGCTGATTGCGGGGTTAAAACCGCTTTCCGGTCAATGCTGTATATCGGGAGAGCATGCGGGAGTACATCTCCTTCTGACCTTTGTTAATGGAATGACGGAACAGGAACTGATTGCCCGGGCGGAAAAAGAAGATATTCGTGTCTATGGACTTTCGGATTATTTTGCGCGAAAGGATACACAGGAGAAGTCAACTGTCCTGTTGGGATATGCGAATCTGACAGAAAAACAGATTCAGGAAGCGTGTAAGATACTATGTAATATCTGGCGCACTAAATAGAGGGTTTTAATGCGGTTTGCCGCACAAAAAAATAGATTACGCTGATGCGTAATCTATTTTTTTCCCCGTGTAATACCCTTAGAGAAAACTATGCTTCTTCGTTCTCTGCCTCAGTTTCCTCAGCTTTTTCTTCGGTTTCTACAGCTTCCTCTGCAGCTTCAACTTCTTCTTTAGCTTCTTCAGTCTCAACATCAGCCTCAACATCAGCTTCTTCAGCTTCGTCATCTTTAACAGCTTCTTCAGTCTTAGGCTGAGTATTCAATGGCACATATTCACGATCAGAAACAGGTTTTAAATCATGATCAAGATCGAAATCCTCATCTTCAAAATCGTCTGTCGTTTCCTCCTCTTTCGGAGAATCTGATTTCTTCAGATAGTAGACAAGACCTGCGATGGCACTACCCATAGCAGCAAGCCCTAATAAACGTTTGCTCCATTTAGACATATGCATGACTCCTTTCTTTCGGTTAGCATGTACGTTACTACATATTGTAATACTTTTTGACGAAAAAAGAAAGCCAAAAAGTATTAAATAATTATAAAGGAAACTGGCGTTCTTGTGATAAATAAAATGTTGTGATATAATTATTATTTAAACTGGAGATGAAGGTTTTGTGAAGGGGGTTTTACGGAATGATAGAGGCATCGGGTAAAGCAAAAAAAGGGATTCAGAGAATTATATTCAGCCGGGCGGGTATATTTCTCCTGCTGATTCTTCTGCAGCTGGGACTTTTTGTGGTCACATCGGAGATTTTGCAGGAATACATGATTTTTATTCACGGATCGTTTACCGTTCTTGGTGTTGTTGTGTTGATCTATATTATTAATTCAGAGGGGAATCCCGCATTTAAGATGACGTGGATGCTGTGTGTTATGGCATCTCCTGCGGTAGGAACTCTTGGATATATTTTTGTAAAAAATCAGATTGGATCGAGATGGATGGGCGAGCGGCTTGCTACGCTGAAACTGGAGACGGATCCTTATATGCAGCAGGATATTGAGGTTATGGATGCGCTTCGGGAGAGCAAACCGGCAAATGCTAATCTGGCCCACTTTCTTTCCGGACCTCTGGGCTTCCCGACTTATCGAAATACCGAAGTCACCTATTTTCCTTTGGGAGAAGATAAATTTGAAGCATTAATCCTGGAATTGAAAAAAGCAAGAAAATTCATTTTTATGGAATATTTTATCGTAGAGGAAGGGTATATGTGGGAGACTATCCTGGATGTCCTGATTGATAAGGCGGCCCAGGGTGTGGAGGTGCGCTTTATGTATGATGGCATGTGTGCTATTTCCATGCTCCCGTATGATTATCCTGAACAAATTCAAAGATACGGGATCAAATGTAAAATGGTCAGCCCTATCCGCCCGTTCCTGTCTACGGTACAGAATAACCGTGATCACAGAAAAATCTGTGTAATTGATGGAAAAACAGGATTTACCGGCGGCGTGAATCTTGGCGATGAGTATATTAATAAAAAAGAGAGATTCGGACACTGGAAGGATACTGCCATCATGCTGAAAGGAGATGCCGTTCAGAGTCTGACCATGCTCTTTCTTCAGATGTGGAACGTAGATGAGAGACAGCAGGACAATTATCAGAGATATCTGACGCCAAAGAGACCGATGACAGATCCGAATCTGGGCTATGTGCTGCCATATGGTGATAGTCCGTTTGATAACGAAAACGTGGGTGAGGAAGTGTATTTCCACATACTGAATCATTCGAAAAAATATGTACATATCATGACGCCGTATCTGATTCTGGATAATGAGATGATCACTACTCTTACCAGGACTGCAAAAAGTGGCATAGAGGTGATTATCATCATGCCTCATATCCCGGATAAATGGTATGCATTTGCGGTGGCGAAGACTTATTACAGAGAACTGATCAAGGCTGGCGTTCAGATCTATGAGTATGAGCCGGGATTTGTGCATGCCAAGGTGTTTGTCTCCGATGATGATACGGCAACGGTAGGAACGATTAATCTGGATTACCGCAGTCTCTATCTGCATTTTGAGTGCGGTGTATTTATTTATGACAATGCAGTGGTGAAGGATGTGGAAGAGGATTTCCAGAATACACTGAAGCGTTGTCACAAGGTAAGTCTGATCGAAGTGAAGAAACAGCCGCTGCATCTGAAGGTAGCAGGACATGTCCTTCGATTATTTGCTCCATTGATGTAAAATTATTTATTTTATTCGTGCAAAATAGTCATGTACAATACGGAAAAAATATTGTATAATGCTTAAGTGGTTTTAGAAATTATTATCATCGAATAAACAAAACAGAGACGACACACAGGAGGAATCGTTATGGTAAAAGCAGTAGTAGGAGCCAATTGGGGTGACGAAGGCAAAGGAAAGATTACAGATATGCTGGGAGAAAAAGCGGATATTATTGTTCGTTTCCAGGGAGGAGCTAATGCCGGACACACAATTATAAATAACTATGGTAAGTTTGCACTTCACACGCTGCCTTCGGGAGTGTTTTATGATCATACAACCAGTATTATCGGAAATGGTGTGGCACTGGACATTCCGGTATTATTTGGTGAAATTCAGTCTATTCTGGATAAAGGTGTTCCGATGCCGAAGATTCTGGTTTCAGACCGTGCGCAGATGGTAATGTCATACCATAAGAATTTTGATGCATATGAAGAAGAGCGTCTGGGAGGAAAATCCTTTGGTTCTACAAAGTCCGGAATCGCGCCGTTTTATTCAGATAAATATGCAAAGATCGGCTTTCAGGTAAGTGAGCTGTTTGATGATGAACTGTTAAAGGAAAAAGTAGTACGTGTGGCAGAGCAGAAGAATGTTCTTCTTGAGCATCTGTATCACAAACCGCTGATTAATCCGGATGATCTGTATCAGGAGCTTCAGGAATATAAAAAGATGGTTGAGCCGTATGTATGTAATGTATCCCTCTTCCTTCACAATGCATTGAAAGAAGGAAAGGAAATCCTGTTAGAGGGTCAGCTTGGTTCTCTGAAGGATCCGGATCATGGAATTTATCCGATGGTAACATCCTCCTCTACTCTGGCGGCATATGGTGCGATCGGAGCCGGTATTCCTCCGTATGAGATTAAGCAGGTGATTACCGTATGCAAGGCATATTCCAGCGCGGTAGGAGCAGGAGCATTTGTAAGTGAGATTTTCGGAGAAGAGGCAGATGAGCTGAGACGCCGTGGTGGAGATGGCGGAGAGTTTGGTGCTACTACCGGACGTCCGAGACGTATGGGATGGTTCGACTGCGTCGCTTCCAAATATGGATGCAGACTGCAGGGAACTACAGATGTGGCATTTACGGTACTTGATGTACTGGGATATCTGGATGAGATTCCGGTATGTGTGGGCTACGAGATTGACGGAGAGGTTACAACCGAATTCCCGACAACACATCTTCTGGAAAAGGCAAAACCGGTTCTGAAGACACTTCCGGGATGGAAATGCGATATCCGTGGAATCAGGAAATATGAAGAACTGCCGGAAAATTGCCGGAAATATATTGAATTTATTGAAGAACAGATTGGATATCCGATTACCATGGTTTCCAATGGACCGGGAAGAGAAGATATCATTTACCGTTAAGGATGATGAAGAGGCTGTGCATATGCATGGCTTCTTTTTTCTTTGTTTTATTCATCCTGTACTTGCCTCTGAGTTTGAGCTATAATAATATAGAAAAGATGGCAGATGATTCCAGTTTTTTGGGGTGAAAGGCTGGAAACAGGCATGCCACAGGTATGAAAAAGAGGTACGAGAGGAGAACTAACAATGGACGTATTAACAAACTATGAACCAAAAGAGGCACTGTATTATTTTGAACAGCTTACCAAAATCCCGAGGGCTACATACAACTGTAAAGCAGTAAGTGATTACTGTATGAAATTTGCTCAGGATCTGGGGCTGGAATGTTATCAGGATGAAGCTTATAATGTGGTAATTAAGAAACCCGGAACACCGGGATATGAAAACGCCGATCCGGTAATCATGCAGGGACATTTGGATATGGTTGCTGTAAAAACAGAAGGCAGTACACATGATTTTTCAAAAGATCCACTTGAGCTTTTTGTGGAAAATGGAAAAGTAGGTGCAAAAAACACATCTCTTGGCGGAGATGATGGTGTTGCCATAGCATTAACAATGGCAATCCTTGCAAGTAAGGATATTCCGCATCCGCCGATTGAAGCACTTTTTACCGCTGATGAAGAACAGTCCATGAATGGTGCAAAGACAATAGATATGAGCCTTTTTAAAGGAAAAATGGTTATGAACATTGACGGGGAAGAAGAAGGGGAATTCGTTGTGGGATGTGCCGGAGGATTTATCTGCAGAGTGCATATTCCATATACACTTGTGGAAGAGACCGGAAAAAAGGTAAGTGTTACCATAAAGGGATTGACAGGCGGCCACTCAGGTGTGGAAATCCAGAAGCAGCTTGCAAACTCTAACAAATTAATGGGACGTGTTCTCTATAACCTTTCCAGGGATCTGGATTTTAATCTCATTAATATCAATGGTGGGGTAGCTGCAAATGCAATTTCTCAGTGTACTTCAGCAGAGCTGATCGTCGCACCGGAACACGCCGATGAATTTATTGCACGTTTTAAAGCATATGAACCGGTTCTGAAAGCAGAATATGGCGGAGATGAAGACGGTATGGTGCTGGAGGTGGCAGATGAAGGTGAGGCAGCTGTGCAGGCAATGGATGCAGATGCAACCTGCAAGATTATTTCCTATCTTTTCGGTGCACCGGACGAAGTACAGGCATATGACCGTTCCTTCCGTGAATACGTTGAAACATCTCTTA
This sequence comes from Sporofaciens sp. SGI.106, assembly GCF_050314255.1. Taxonomy (NCBI): domain Bacteria; kingdom Bacillati; phylum Bacillota; class Clostridia; order Lachnospirales; family Lachnospiraceae; genus Sporofaciens; species Sporofaciens sp. SGI.106. The sequence goes on along the minus strand of NZ_JBNPMZ010000003.1, from coordinate 3,246 downwards.
ATACGGGTATCCTTAAGACGGACGATGGAAATGTATGGGTTGAATATCAGGTTCGAAGCTCTGTAAAATCTAAATTAGAGGCCATGAAAGAAAAGATGGAAATGTGGGCGGAGCTTGTAGGCGGATGGTGTGAAACATTTGGCGATTATCCGGCATGGGCTTATAAAGAAGATTCAAAACTTCGTCAGATCATGGTTAAGAAATATATGGAAATGTACGGAAAGGAACCATCTGTATACCTTACACACGGTGGCCTTGAAGGCGGTATGTTCATTGAAAAGAATCCGGACCTTGATATCGTTTGCTTCGGATCCAATCTTTACGATGTACATTCTGTAAATGAGCGCCTGGAAATCGAGTCATTTAGACGTACATATGAGTTTATTTTAGAAGTATTAAAAGAATGTAAATAAAAAATGGCGAAAGCAGACATATTTGCAGGAAGGAGAGCATAGAATAATAGGGCGGGGAAACACAGGAGAAGGTTTAGAGGGTATAAATAATTAGTAGAAATGGAGGTAATTGGTATGGAACAGGAGACAAAGAAAGAAGTCGACAAAAGAAACGGTTATCAGGAAATTATTTCCATGGAAGAATATCTGGACAAAAGACGGAAAATGAAAAGAAATGAAAAGAGTAAGATGAAGAAAATGCAGGAAAAAAGCCCTGCGTGGATTCTGGCAGGGCTGTATATGTGAGGCGTACCTGAATATTAATAATGAGCTAAACTGTATCATCGGAATTGTCGTCGGGAAACTTCCGGTCATCCTTCCGGGTGATCCGGTAGACGAGAGTATAGGCGTAGATCAGCACAGGAACAACGATGGTACATACAATGGATGCCTTGAAAAACCCCATAGTTTCGGAATGATCTGTGAGTGCAAAAAAGAGAGTACTTCCATACAATATGATGAGCAGTGCTGCGCCGACAAGAGCAAGAATTCGTTTTGTCTTTTTCATTTCGTTATCACCTCCTGTGATGAGTACAGGACAATTATATCTGGAATGGAGTAAAAATGCAAAAGAAAGCTTTGAAAAAATGACAAAATGTTATATAATAGGGCGTGCAAAATAAATAAAGATACAAAGGAGTATATTGATATGAGTCATACATTATTAGAAAAATGGAGAGCAACCGCATATAACGAACAGGCTGATAAGAATCAGCTTCAGAGATTCTGGGCAACCTATTTCCAGATCGAAAAGGAGATTTATGAGGATCTTCTCTCTCATCCGGACGAAGAGGTTCGCGGAACTCTGCCACAGCTGGCGGAAAAATATGGTCGTGACGTTATGACTATGGTGGGCTTCATGGATGGAATCAATGACAGCCTGATAGAGCCAAACCCGATTGAGACAATGGATGAGACAACAGAGCTGAACCTGGTATATGACAAGGCTCTTCTTTATAAAAACATGGTAGCAGCAAAGGCTGACTGGCTGTATGAACTGCCACAGTGGAAAGAGATTTTCACAGAGGCTGAGCTGAAAGCTCTTTATAAGGAGCAGAAAGAATCCGGAACAATCCGTAAGGAGAAGAAGATCGGACGTAATGATCCGTGTCCGTGCGGAAGCGGAAAGAAATATAAAAAATGCTGTGGTAAATAGTTGAGGAGAAGGCGAATGACAGAATTGCATAGTATGCAGGATGGATTCGTACTGAATAATGGTGTGAAGAACCCCTGTGTAGGTTTTGGTACTTATAAGACGGCGGACGGAAGTGATACCGAAGTTCTGAAAATGGCGATCAAGGCCGGATACCGGTATTTTGATACAGCTTCATTTTATGGAACGGAAGCTTTTCTTGGCGAATCCATTCGTGAGATGGGAATTCCAAGGGAAGAACTGTTCCTGACTTCCAAGCTCTGGAAAACAGAGATGGGATATCATGAGACGAAACAGGCATTTGAGGAGACTCTTAAGAATCTGGGAACGGATTATCTGGATCTGTATCTGATCCACTGGCCGCTTCCGGAGGATGGATATCAGGACTGGAAGAAGCTGGATATAGATACCTGGCGAGCAATGGAGGAGTTATACCGTGATGGAAAAGTCCGGGCAATCGGTGTCAGCAATTTCCTGCCTTACCATATTGAAAATCTGCTGGAGAACTGTGAAGTGAGACCGGCGGTGAATCAGATCGAGTTTCACCCCGGATATACACAGGAGTTTACGGTTCGTTACTGCCAGGAGCAGGATATCCTGGTGCAGGCCTGGAGCCCGATCGGCAGAAGTTCTCTTTTGAATCATCCAATGCTTATGGAAATGGCGGAACGCTATGGTGTTTCGGTTGCACAGCTCTGTATCCGTTATGCGCTTCAGAGAAATGTAGTTCCGCTTCCCAAATCTTCTGCTATGGAAAGAATGAAGCAGAATCAGGATGTATTTGGCTTTGAGATTGGAAGAGAAGACATGCTACGCCTTGGCAGTATGGCACAGACCGGATGGTCCGGTCTTCATCCGGATGGAGGAAGCGTCCGAAGCGCATCGAAATAGCCGGAAGAGCAGATTGATATTTATGCATATTTTTGAGATGGATGCAGATACTACTTCTGAGGAATAAACGAAAAGGAGGTATTTGTATGCCAGAATTAAAATGTACGGTGCAGACCTGTACCCATAATAAGAACTTTTACTGTGATCTGGATTCAATTCAGGTAGGAGGAGATTCTGCAAGACGTGCGGATGAGACCTGCTGTGACAGTTTCGAGGAGCGAAAGGGTGATACCTACAGCAATATAACCGGGGATGCATCTCCAACAAGCAATATCGACTGTAAAGCGGTAGAGTGTATGTACAATCAGGAATGCAAATGTCATGCAGGAAAGATCAGTGTAGAAGGAAGCAATGCCTGTCATTGTGGAGAAACGGAGTGCGCTACATTTAAGTGCAGTTGATGGTTTCGACAAACAGTAAATAAAGAAAATGAAAAGGATGCAGCAGATTGTAAATTTGTTGCATCCTTATTTGCTTTTTTGGGCAGAGATTGTTATAATGTCAGTATATGTGCAGAAAGGTAATCGGGGAATCATGAAAGAAACACAGGAAAATCGGAATCAGACGCAGAATCAGCAGACCGGAGGGTATTATGGAAACCGTCCGAATCTGACGAATAAAGGACCGTCAAAGCTTCGGCAGCAGTTCGGAAGGGGCATGACATATTTTCTGGTAATTGCAGCCAGTATCGTGTTTTATTTTGCGCTGCTTAGGCTTACCAATCTTTCAGATGTATTTGCAAAGATTATC